>USKV01000044.1 GCA_900555355.1 uncultured Collinsella sp. | reverse complement strand
GTGCGGATCAAGCTCAACGTTCTCGATGGCCGCTTTGGCCTTAGCGGTCAGGTCGAGCGCGTAAGTGTGGGCGTAATCGATGGAGCCGGTCTCCTGGAAGATCTCCACGGCGCGTGCGAGCTGCGCGGGATCATCGGTGCCTGAGGAAAGAATCGCCTCGACCTCGTCGTGGTGGCGCTCATCAGAGAGGGCGTGTACGGCGATAAGCGTGCGCTTGCCCTCGGTGATGTCGGTGCGGAAGTCCTTGTTGGCGGCTTCCTTAGTGCCGACAAGGTTGAGCAGGTCGTCCTGAATCTGAAAGGCGAGGCCTGTGTGTAGGCCAAAGGCGCGCAGCGCTTCGATTTGCTCATCGCTGCCGCCGCCGATAATGGCTCCGGCGGCAAGCGGCGTGGCTCCGCTGTAAAACGCGGTCTTGTGCGTCGCCATGTCCAGGTAGTCATCAACCGAGATATCAAAGCGCCCGTCACGGACCCAACCCAGGTCGAGCGCTTGACCCTCGATGGTGCGGACGATCATCTCGGTAAGCTCGTGGAGCACGCGCAGCTTCACGTCGGACTCCAGCGTGGGGTCGTCGAGAACCGTCTTGGTGACCATGGTGAGCGCCAAGTCGCCGCAATTGATGGCAAGGCCCGTGCCCTCGGTAAGGTGCATGCAGGGCTTGCCTCGACGAAGCTGTCCGTTGTCGGCGATGTCGTCGTGGATCAGCGCGCCCGACTGGAAATGCTCGATGGCTGCCGCGGCGCTGCGGGCGCTCTCAAAGCTACCGCCCACTGCGGTTGCGGCGAGCATACAGATAAGCGGGCGGTGGCGCTTGCCGGCGTTGGCCGTAAAAGCCGAGAGCGGGGTATACAGGTAGCGCTCGATATCGGCAGAGGTCGCCTGTCCGTCAAAGAACGTGGCCAGATAGTCGTTAATCTGGTCAAAGTGCTGGGCTAAAAAGCTGGTAAACGGACTGGACACGGGTTCTCGCATTCTTTCTGAGGTTGCGTTGATGCAATATGCAGACAACATATTGCCACATTAGGGCGTTTGGCGCGGCAGTTTTGGCGATTTGGGACAACGGGCGTGCGTTTGATGGAGCGCGCCTAAATCAGCCCAAAATGCTCGAGCGCCGCAACGACACCGTCGTGATTGACGGTGTCGGTCACGTAATCGGCCTTATCCTTGAGATAGTCCGGCGCATTGCCCATGGCGATACCGACATCGACGGCGTTCATCAGCGAGACGTCATTGCTGGCGTCGCCGATGCCGTATACGGTTCCGTGGTGGGGATCGAGGGCGTCGAGTACAGACTGGATGCCCCCACGCTTCGTGCATTCGCGGGGCGAGATTTCGGTTACCTCGAGTTCGAGCTCGTTAAAGCACAGCAGCGGCTCAAGTGCCTTATCTTGAGCGATGCGGCTGGCGAGCGATGTAGACATCAAGATCTTGTAGGCACTGTAATGTTGCAGCTGCGTGACTGCGTCGCCCAGGGTGCGCGCGTATCCGGGGGCATCGGGGGCATCGGCACTCATGCGCACGACGCCGTTGAGGCCCTCAAAGCGGATGACCTCGCCCGACTGCTCAAGATAGGGGGCAAGGCGCTGCAGCATGCTGGGCGTCATCGACAGATCGCGAATTGCGTGTCCGTTGATCTCGGCGTAACCGCCCGCAAGACAGACGATGCCGGTCCAAGGCAGCTCAAGAAGTTTGGGGTGGATGCAGCTGAGGGTACGTCCCGTGCAGATAAAGGCCATGTTGCCATTTGCAACGAAATCGCGGATGGCCTGCGAGACCGCCTCGTTGGGATAGGGGGAGAGGTCCCGCTCGTCTTCGGGAAGGTCTTGGGCGAGCCTGGGGTCTTGCCAGGCGAGCGTTCCGTCGATATCGAAGAAGCAGATATCGCCGCGCTTATGGGCTGCGCTGGCGGCAGGGGAGGCCGAGGTGGTGGGCACAAATCCCGGCTCGAGGCCCATGATCTGGTCAAAATGCTCTTTAACGCGGGGAACGGAGATGCCGATGATCACCTGGGCGGTCTTGTCCGTAATGATGAGGCCCTTGGCGCCCACCGCGACAAACGACGCGTTATCTGCAACGATGGAAGGGTCTGCGACCTCGACGCGCAGGCGCGTGGCACAGTTGGTTGCGCCCACAATATTGCCAACGCCACCTAAAAGCTGAATTACCCGCTCAGCGAGGACGTGATCTTGATCGGATCGACTATTGACCTCGTCATTGGGAGATTGCTCTTTGGCAAAGCCGCTTTCCGTTAAACGATCGATTGCCGCGCGATTGGCAACATGATCCTCGCGGCCCGGCGTCTTAAGGTCATAGACCAAGATGAGTGCTCGAAAACTAACAAAAAAGATGAGGCTAAAGGCAAGGCCGATACCGAGCGCCAAAAGATAGGCACCGGCATGCGTGCGCATGAGCGGAATAAAGTTGAAGGCTGCCATCTCCATCAGGCCGCCCGAGAAGATGCCGACGATGCCAAAGAGATTCATGGTTGTGGCAAGGCAAGACGATAAGACGGCGTAGAGCAAAAAGAGCCCGGGGTGGGTGAACATAAAGAGAAACTCGAGTGGCTCGGTAACGCCGCAAACCACCGAGGCGATGATGGCGGGAACAAGGATGACCCTGAGGCCGGCGCGGCGCTCGGGTTTTGCGGTGGAGTAGAACGCAGCTGCGATGGCAGGAAGGCCAAAGAGCTTGACCCAGCCGGTGGCGGTAAAACCGGCCCACGGCGCAAGTTCATTAAGGGGGCGCGTGCTATGGGAGAGGATGGGGAGCAAACTGCTCCACGTGGCGTAGATGCCGTCGTTAATGACCAGGTTGTCGTAGTAGATTGGCATGTAGAGCAGGTGGTGCAGGCCAAAGGGCTCGAGTGCTCGTTCTAAAAAGACAAAGATGCCCACGCCAAAGGGACCGACGCCTGCAAGCGCGTGACGCAGCGTATCGGTTACATCGTATACGTAGGGCACGATGGCGGCCGAGATAGCAGCAAGGGCAAACACGGCAAAAAAGCTGATGAGGTAGACCAGCGAGGAGCCCGAGAAGGTGCCGAGCCAATCGGGAACCTTGGCATCGTAGAAGCGGTCATGGATGGCAACGACGGTTGCCGATACCGCCAGCGGGCCGATAATGCCGGTGTCGAGCGTCTTGATGCCGTCGATGATGGTGATGCCGCTAGCGGAGGTCAAAGACGACGGGTACTTAAGTCCAAGATTGTCTCCGCTCAGCTTAATGATCTCGCTCAAAAAGAAGCAGTAGGCAAAATAGGCGACGAGAGCCTCGAGGCAGCAACGAGCCGGTTGTTTTTGGGCAAGACCGATGGGCAGCGCTACGGCAAAAAGGAGCGGGAGGCGTTTAAAGACCGTCCACGAGCCGCGCTGGATGATGGTCCAAAAAGCGTACCAAGGGGTTCCGTATACGGCGAGATCGCCGACGATGTCCGCAGTCGTTGCGAGAGCGGAGACGCCGACCATGAGGCCTGATATAGAAAACAGCATGGCGGGCGCGAACATTGCCCCGCCAAAGCGTTGGATTTTTTGCAGCATGTTCTGCCTTCCGAATATCGAGGCGCGTTGCGCGTGGGGAAACGTTTAAACAATGGATTCATTGTAGAGGACCAGACGATTGTCGTACCGGCAGTTTTGAGCGAAACCGATTTGGGCATGACAGAAACCGTCAACGGTTAAATCCTGTCGCTTTACCGATATTCGGTTTAAACAACTTTAAGAAATGCTATCGTGCCTAGCCGGAAATGAATAATGTAGAGGTGAAACAATGCCAAAAGCGATATACGAAGGAATCTACCGAGAAATACGCTCGCGCATCATTAATGGGACCTATGCGTTTCAGGAGATGCTGCCAACCGAAGCCGAGCTGACCGCGGAATTTGGCTGCACGCGCAATACCGTCCGCCGCGCTTTGAGCATGCTGGCCGACGGGATGTTTGTGCAGCCCATACACGGCAAGGGCGTGCGCGTTATTTGGCTTAAGGGCGAAACCGACATGTTGGGCGCACTCGAAGAGGTTGAGTCGTTTGGCGAGTTTGCAAAGCGCAACAATGCCGTTGCATCGACGGACGTTAAGTCTTTCGAACATCTGGTTTGCACCGAGCAACTCTCTCGTCACCTGGGCTTTAAGGTGGGCGAGGAGTTGATTCGCGTAGTGCGTGTCCGAAGCCTCAACGGCAACGCGCGCCAAGTGGACCATGGCTATTTTTTGGCGTCGATCGCCAAGGGCCTGACTCCCGAGATCGCGGCAGATTCTATTTACGGCTATCTGGAGCACAAGCGCGGTGTCAAAGTGATGGCGAGCCGTCGTACGGTGAGTGTCGAGCTCGCCAACGATGAGGACTGCAGCTATCTTGACCTCGGCAAATACAACTGCGTTGCCGTCATGGAGAGTCAGTCGTACACCTCGGATGGCATCTTGTTTGAGGTGACGCACACTCGCACACACCCCGAGATCTTCCATTACCGCGTCAATTCCAAGCGATAGCCGGCTAGCTCGCAGCCTGACGAGACTCATGCCCTCAAAGAGA
This sequence comes from uncultured Collinsella sp., assembly GCA_900555355.1. GTDB lineage: Bacteria > Actinomycetota > Coriobacteriia > Coriobacteriales > Coriobacteriaceae > Collinsella. Next base: position 5,083 of record USKV01000044.1, on the reverse strand, counting down.
AAACGCCCGGTCAAACCGACGATGCATCGGCTTGACCGGGCGTTTTCTCTGCATTCGATAACAAATAATTGTTTATACAAAACTTGTCAAGTATCAAGTTGAAATTACCGTTCACCGAAGTTTTTCTACCGCTCTAGTAATACTTGTTCAAACAACTAGCCAAATAGCGTATTGTACAAATCAGCAAAAGGGGCAAAGTCCCCGAGCCAATCTCCGAAGGCGGCGGCAAAGGGTGCCGCCACGGTGTGAAAGGGTGGATTGTAATGAAGAACGAAATGAGCAGAAGGCAGTTCCTGGGCTTTGCTGGTTCCGCGGCTGCAGTTCTTGGTCTGGGCCTCGTGGGTTGCGGTGGTTCTGCCGGCTCCGGCTCCTCTGCTTCTGGTGACGCTGCCGAGGTCTACTTCCTCCAATTCAAGCCCGAGGTCGACAAGGAGTGGAAGGAGATCGCCAAGGCGTACAAGGAGGAGAAGGGCGTCGAGGTCAAGATTGTGACCGCCGCCTCCAACACCTACGAGGAGAAGCTCAAGTCCGAGATGTCCAAGAGCTCCGCTCCGACCCTGTTCCAGGTCAACGGCCCCACCGGTCTTAAGAACTGGAAGGATTACTGCGCCGACCTGTCCGATACCAAGCTCCGCGGTGAGCTCATTGACGACTCCCTGGCTCTGCAATCCGACGGCAAGGATGTGTGCATCGACTGGGTTCAGGAGAGCTTCGGCATTATTTACAACAAGCAGCTGCTCGAGAAGGCTGGCTACAAGGCCGAGGACATCAACTCCTTCGACAAGCTGAAGGCTTGTGCCGACGACATCCAGGCCCGCAAGGACGAGCTTGGTGTCGAGGGCGCCTTCACTTCCGCCGGCATGGACGACTCCTCCAGCTGGCGCTACACCACCCACCTTGCCAACATGCCGCTCTACTACGAGTTTGAGAAGGAGCACAACCAGGAGGACGACGAGATCAAGGGTGAGTTCCTCGACAACTACAAGCAGATCTTCGACCTGTACATCACCGACTCCACCTGCGATCCTTCGCAGCTTGCTTCCAAGACCGGCGACGACGCCACCAACGAGTTCGCAACCGGCAAGGCCGTCTTCTACCAGAACGGCTCTTGGGCCTACTCTGACCTCGTCAAGGCCGGCATGACCGACGATCAGATTGGCATGATGCCGATCTACATCGGTGTTGACGGCGAGGAGAACCAGGGCCTGTGCTCCGGCGGCGAGAACTACTGGTGCGTCAGTTCCCAGGCTTCCGAGGATGCCCAGAAGGCCACCGAGGACTTCATGTATTGGTGCGTCACCGCTGACACCCCGACCAGCATCATCGCCGACAAGATGGGCCTGACCGCTCCGTTCAAGAGCGCCAAGGAGACCACCAACGTCTTCTCGCAGCAGGCCGTTGCCATGGCCAAGGACGGCAAGAAGACCGTCGCTTGGGACTTCGTCTACATTCCCTCCGAGGAGTGGAAGAAGAACCTCAAGCAGGCTCTGATTGCCTACGCTGCCGATAACAGCAAGTGGGACGGCGTCAAGAACGCCTTCGTCGATGGCTGGAAGACCGAGAAGGCCGCTTCCGAGTAAGCAGTTGCTGCCCAAGCTATCTGATTAGCGACAGGGGGCGGGCAGACGTTGGTTTGCCCGCCCCCTGCATATTGAAAGGACCCTTTTATGGGCAAAGCACTCAAGCGCTGGTGGCCGCTCTTTATGCTGCCCACGTGTCTGGCGTTTATGATCGGGTTCGTGATCCCTTTTATCCAGGGCTTCTATCTCTCGTTCTGCCAGTTTATTATCATTAGTAACGCGCACTTTGTCGGTATCGAGAACTACGTGCGCGCGCTGTCCGATCCGCAGTTCTCCACGTCGTTCTTCTTTACCGTGGCGTTTGCCTTCCTGTCGACGGTGCTCATCAACGTGATCGCCCTCGCCATCGCGCAGGCGCTCACCCGCAAGGCGCTCAAAGGCACCAACATCTTCCGTACGATCTTCTTTATGCCTAACCTGATCGGCGGCATCGTGTTGGGCTACATTTGGCAGATCCTGATCAACTGCCTGCTTTCCAACATTGGCGCCCAGCTCATTGCCCTTAACTCTGCTGCTGGCTTCTGGGGCCTTATCATCCTGACCCTGTGGCAGCAGGTCGGCTACATGATGATCATCTACATCGCTGGTCTGCAGTCCATTCCATCCGACTACATCGAGGCCGCCAAGGTCGACGGCGCTACGGCATGGCAGACGTTTTGGAAGGTTAAGATCCCTAACCTGATGCCGACCATCACCATCTGCCTGTTCCTGTCCATCACCAACGGCTTTAAGCTGTTCGACCAGAACCTCGCCCTTACCGGCGGCGCCCCCGCGCACTCCACCGAGATGCTCGCCCTGAACATCTACAACACGTTCTATTCGCGTGCCGGTATCGCATGGCAGGGCATTGGTCAGGCCAAGGCGGTTATCTTCTGCATCCTGGTCGTGGCCATCTCCATGATCCAGCTTAAGGCCACGAGGTCCAAGGAGGTGCAGCAGTAATGAAACGCGATAAGGCTATCAACCGTGCGCTCTCGATCTTCTTTACGATCCTGTCGCTCGCATGGATCTACCCCGTGTTCATGATTGCGCTCAATTCCTTTAAAAAGGCAACTGCAATCAGCACCACCACGGCATTCGATCTGCTCACGCCCGAGACGTTCAACGGTCTCGCAAACTACGTGCACGCCCTTAACGAGCAGGGCTTTGCCTCGGCGTTTATGTACTCGCTCATCATCACGGTCACGTCGGTCGTGCTGATCTTGGTGTGCTGCTCCATGTGCGCTTGGTACGTGGTTCGTGTCAACAACAAGATCTCGAACTTCTTCTATTACCTGTTCGTGTTCTCGATGGTCGTGCCGTTCCAGATGCTCATGTTCACGCTGTCCAATTTGGCGGACCGCATCGGCTTCAACACGCCGTTCAACATCTGCTTTATCTACCTCGGCTTTGGCGCGGGCCTGGCGGTCTTTATGTTCGCCGGTTTTGTAAAGAACATCCCGCTCGAGATCGAGGAGGCGGCCATGATTGATGGCTGCAACCCGGTCCAGGTGTTCTTTAAGATCGTCCTTCCCATCATGAAGCCCACCTATCTTTCGGTCGGCATCCTCGAGACCATGTGGGTCTGGAACGACTATCTGCTGCCCTACCTTACGCTCGACTCCACCAAGTACAAGACCATTCCTATCTTGATCCAGTACTTCCGCGGCGGCTACGGCCACGTCGAGCTCGGCCCCATGATGGCCTGCATCATGATGGTCGTTATCCCCATCGTCATCATGTACATCCTCTGCCAGAAGTACATCATCGACGGTGTGGTGGCAGGTGCCGTCAAGGGCTGATGCCGTAACTGTTTTGCAAGTTTTGGCGGCGTCCCTCATCGCGGCGCCGCGTATCGAAAGGTAGAGACATGGCCGAGATCGTTCTCAAACATGTTCAGAAGGTGTATCCCAACAACGAGTCCAAAAAGAAGGGCTTCTTTGGCAAAAAGAAGAAGACCGAGGAGAAGAAGCACAACCTCAAGGTTACCGAGGACGGTGTGCTCGCTGTAGAGGACTTCAACCTCACCGTTCACGACCAGGAGTTCGTCGTCCTCGTTGGCCCCTCTGGCTGCGGTAAGTCCACGACGATGCGCATGGTCGCCGGCCTGGAGGACATTACCTCGGGCGATGTGCTCATCGACGGCAAGCGTGTCAACGACGTGGCGCCCAAGGACCGCGACATCGCCATGGTGTTCCAGAGCTACGCTCTGTACCCCAATATGACGGTGTACGAGAACATGGCATTTACGCTCGAGCTCAAGAAGGTTCCCAAGGACGAGATTGACCGCAAGGTTCGCTCTGCTGCCGAGATTCTGGGCATTACCGAGTACCTCGACCGTAAGCCCAAGGCGCTTTCGGGCGGTAAGCGTCAGCGTGTCCACGTTGACCTTCATCTGCCGCAGCTTTTCTTTGGTAACCACCCCAAACTTCTGCTCTTCGTCGATAATCAACAGGCCGAGGTCCTTAAACTTCACCGACTTGCCTATCAGTTTGTGCGTCCCCACAATGATATTGATCTTCCCGTCGGCCAAATCCCTCAATATTTCTTTGGTCTTGGCTGCGCTACGGGCACGGCTCAGGTAATCCACCCGAACGGGCATCCCTTTCAGACGCGACGAAAAAGTCTGGAAATGCTGATAGGCCAACACGGTGGTAGGCACCAACACCGCCACCTGCTTATTGTCCGCACAAGCCTTGAAGGCAGCGCGGATGGCCACCTCGGTCTTGCCGAATCCCACATCGCCGCACACCAGGCGGTCCATAGGGCGGTCGCGCTCCATGTCGGCCTTCACGGCTTGCGTGGCTTTGAGTTGGTCGGGGGTGTCTTCGTAGATAAACGACGCTTCGAGCTGCTGCTGCAAATATCCGTCGGGCGAATAGGCGAAACCCTTCGCCTCGCGGCGTTTTGCGTAGAGTTTTATCAAGTCGCGGGCTATGTCTTTGAGTTTGCTCTTGGTGCGGTTCTTGATTTTGTTCCAAGCGCCGCCGCCGAGTTTGCTCAACTTTGGCTCCACGCCCTCTTTGCCACGGTATTTCGACAGTTTGTGCAGCGCGTGGATAGAGCAGAATATGATGTCGCCGTTCTGATAGATGAGTTTGATTACCTCCTGCAAAGTGCCGTTGGCACGGTTGCACACCAGTCCGCCAAACTTGCCGATGCCGTGGTCTTCATGCACGATGTAGTCGCCCACTTCAATCTGGTTCAGTTCTTTCAGCGAGAGGGCGAGTTTGCCCGAACGAGCGCGGTCGCTCTTGAGATTATAGCGGTGGAATCGGTCGAAAATCTGGTGGTCGGTAAACACGCACATCTTCAACTCGTCGTCAACGAAGCCCTCGTGAATGGTGCTTTTTACCGGGGTAAACGGAATTTCGTCGTGGCGGTCGTCGAAAATCACACGCAGGCGCGCGGTCTGCTTCTCGCTGTCGCTGAGAATGTATAGTTTGTAGCCCTTCGCAATGAAATCTTTAAACGAACTGCTGATGAGGTCGAAATTCTTATGGTAGATGCCTTGTGGGGTGAGC
>USKV01000043.1 GCA_900555355.1 uncultured Collinsella sp. | reverse complement strand
CTCCATCCATGACCCGTATCGCATCGCCTACTTGCGCAGCCACATCAAGGCCATGGGCGAGGCCATTGCCGACGGCGTCGACCTGATTGCCTACACCTGGTGGGGTCCCATCGACCTGGTTTCCGCCGGCACCGGTGAGATGCGCAAGCGCTACGGCTTTATCCATGTCGATAAGTACGACGACGGCACCGGCACCTACGAGCGTCGCCGCAAGGACAGCTTCTTCGCATATCAGAAGATCATCAAGTCCAACGGCGCTGAGGGCCTGGAGTAATTGAGTTCCGGCGACTGAGTTCCGGCGTTCTGCCGAATGTCGGACCGGCAGCCGATTACATGACCACCGACGTCGATGACGACGGCATCTGGAATGCTTTTGTTCGTCGGGGGCTTATCGAGGATTAATCGACAATATGAGCGCCACTGGGGAAAAGGTTTTGGGAAGGGCTTGAAAGGGCTCGTGATTCGAGCCCTCACCTTAGCAATTTGATCATTTGGCACTATAATCACCATAGGCATGCGCATAACGTTGCGCTTAATCAAGAGGAGAAAACGTATGGGTCTGTTTGACATGTTTAAGAAGAAGGCTGAGCCCGCGGCTGCCGCTGCTCCGGCCTCCATCTCTGCTTCTGCCGGCGCCGACGTGCTGTGCTCGCCCGTCAAGGGCAAGGTCATCAAGATGGCCGACGTGCCCGATCCCGTCTTTGGTGGCGAGGTTCTGGGCAAGGGCTGTGCCGTGTGGCCCGAGGACGATCTGGTCTACGCTCCCTGCGACGGTAAGGTGACCGTCACCATGGGTCACGCCGTGGGTCTGCAGTCCGATAGCGGCATCGAGGTTCTGGTGCACGTTGGCGTCGATACCGTCAACATGAACGGTGATGGCTTCGAGGGCTTCGTCAAGGCCGACGACGTCGTGAAGGCCGGCCAGCCCTTGCTCAAGATCGACCGCGCCAAGATCGCCGCTGCTGGTTATAAGGACTGCGTCGTGGTGGCCGTGTCCAACACCGCCGAGTTTGCCGACGTCGAGCTTACCGTCGAGGCCGAGTCTGCCGTCGCTGCTGGTGACGCCATCGTTAAGGTCGTTCGCAAGTAAACTGCGACATCCAAAGGATGTGCAAGGGTGGTCGAATTGTCCGACCACCCTTTTTTATTACAATGCGGCGGAACGTTTTATTGCGCGTTGGGCGGACCGGTAAACCGTTCGGACGTTAAATCGAGCCGACTGCGCCTTTGCTTTGCCGGGGGTGTTCGTTAGCGGCTAGTATGGCCTTATTGTTACGACGTGCACCGCGTCGGGAAGCGCGGTGCCGCTTGTTGGGAGGAATGTCATGAAGAAGAAGCTGCTGCTTGCGCCCCTCATGGCCGTCTTGGTTGCATGCGTGGTCGTACTTTCCGGCTGTGGAGGTCCTTCGGTTGAGGAGCTCATCACCGAGGATCTTACGACACAGTTTGACGAGGTCAAGAACGGTGGCGACGACTTCCTCTCTGGTCTGGAGGAGGCTTCGGGCGACGAGTTCGAGCAGCTGGGCATCGATCCCAAGGAGTACGCCAAGAGCTACCTCGAGGGCTTTGACTACAAGATCGGCGACGTGACGGTCGACGAGGACAAGGGCACCGCAACTGCCGAGGTCACCATTACCTGCAAGTCCATGAACCAGATCGTTGAGGATTTTGCCACTCAGTACCAGGAGAAGGTCGCCGCGCTCGATTCGATGCCTTCCGATGACGAGCTGTACAAGATGGCCGGTCAGGTTATGGTCGATGTGACCAAGGCTGCTAAGACCAAGGACACCAAGGTCACCTTCAAGTACTCCTGCAATGACGACGGCGAGTGGTCTGCCGACGACTCTGTCAACTCCGAGATGATGGATGCAATGCTGAGCTAGGGGGTTACGCGGTAGTTCGTTACGGCGTTTTACCAAACGCCGTAACTGCTCGACGCTGCAAACGCCCCTAAGCGGCAATCTGACGTTCAATTTCAAGGGCGCGACCAGAAGGTCAGCGCCCTTTCATTTTTTCAAGACTTTAGTCTGCTGGCCGCGCAGCGGCCAGCTTTAAACCACCCGCTACGCGGGTGGAGACAAACGGCTTTACAAAGCCACCCCTCCGACCGATATTGACGATTGTTCAGGCCGTCAAGAATTCGAGTCGAAGGGGTGGTCGCCATGGCCCAGAAGGCCTACAGCCTTTCCCACACGAAGTGGATGTGCAAGTACCACATCGTGTTCACGCCGAAGTATAGGCGCAAAGTGATCTACAACCAAATCAGGAGCGACATAGGGGAGATCCTCAGGAAGCTGTGCGAGTACAAGGGGATCGAGATAATCGAGGGGCACCTGATGCCCGACCACGTGCACGTGCTGCTGGCGATCCCGCCGAAGTACAGCGTCGCGAGCGTCATGGGCTACCTGAAGGGGAAGAGCTCGCTGATGATATTCGACAGGCACGCCAACCTCAAGTACAAGTTCGGCAACAGGAAGTTCTGGGCGGAGGGCTACTACGTGTCCACCGTCGGCCTGAACGAGGCGACGATCGCCAAGTACATCAGGGAGCAGGAGTCCCACGACATCGCGCTGGACAAGCTGAGCGTGAAGGAGTACGAGGACCCCTTCAAGAGGGGGTGATGCTGCCGGTTCGACCGGCGCGCCACGGGTCAAGATGCACTAGGCCTGGACGAAGTCCGGGCCCGCGCCTTTAGACGCGAGCCCGGGGCCCGTGGGTTATACCCTAAGAGCAAACCACCCTTTTTAAGGGTGGTTCTGATTTCACGTCACCTTGCTCGCTTAGGGGCGTTTTCGCTGTCCGTTCTCTACCTGCGGCGTTGCCATGGTGGTCATTGGGGTGGCACTTGGGGACGTTCCTTTTCTGCCGGCAGTTGGGGACACTCCTTGTGCCAGCGTTGCATCGAGTGCTTGGGAAACCGCGACCCGGTTTTTGGCCGAATAGTGGGTCGCATTTTCCGGATGGGGTGGGTTGCGGAAAGTGCGACCCGGAATATTGCTCTGAAACGGGATGCGGTTTCCCTGATGTGCCTCAAACGGAAAGCGCATCCCATTCCGGAGCTCCAAAACGGGATGCGCTTTCCGCGCGGAAGAATTGTCGCAGCTGCGTTAAGCAGTGTCGCTCGTTACTCGCCCAGCACCAGCGCCGTGAGCTCTACCTGGGTGTCCACCACGTAGTCGGCGCCGGCGGCCTCCAGCTCTGCGCGGCCGCGGAAGCCCCAGCTGACGCCCGCACTCTTAAGGCCGGCGTTGTGACCGGTCAGGATATCGACATTGGAATCGCCCACATAGAGCGTGGTCGACGGATCGGCGCCTAGCTCTTTCATCACATGCAGTGTAACAGGCGCCTCGGGCTTGGGCGGAAACGCATCGACGCGGCCCTGCACCAGCGCAAAGCGCTCGGAACCAAAATACTTCTCGATAAGCGGAGCCGCCGAGACGTGGTCCTTGTTAGTGAGCACGGCAAGTTGCACACCCACGGCGCGCAAGCGGTCGAGCATCTCGGTCGTGCCGGCATAGGGAGCGGTGTGGTCCTCCTTGTGCTCGCCGTAATAAGCCCTAAACTCGGCAAGCGTCTGCTCAAACATGCGACCGTCGCCCGCATACTCGGCAGGCATAAAGCGTTCGACCAGCTTGAGCATGCCGTTTCCCACCTTGTAGCGGTACTCGTCAACGGCAAACGTGGGCCAGCCGTGCGTCTCGCAGGTATGGTTGCCGGCGGCCGCCAAGTCCTCGAGCGTGTTGAGGATGGTGCCGTCCAGGTCAAAGATCACATGGGAAAAAGCTGCTGCCATGGGTGCTCCTGCCGCTTGAGTTGTAAAACGCACCCCATGATACTGGGCATGCGTGCCGGGCATGTTTGGAATCTGAATATCTTTAATAGCCCTGAGCCTTTGTCGTTAGCAAATTCTCGGCAGCTGCTCTCCTACGAGCATATCGAGAATACGGGTCGAGCCCCAGCCGGTGCGTACGCGCACGGCGGGTCGAGCGCCCTCGGCAAGCGGCAGCACGCGACCGATGATGGCGGCGTTCTCGCCGTAGCGGGCGGCGCGCATGGCCGCCAGCGCGGCATCGGCCTGCTCAGCCGGCACCACGGCGACCATCTTGCCCTCGTTTGCCACCTGCAGAACGTCGTAGCCGAGCATCTCACATGCCGCCTGCACGTCGGGGCGCACGGGCACGGCATCCTCGTCGATCTCCATGGCAACGCCGCTGGCCTGGGCAAACTCGTTGAGCGTGGATGCCAGGCCACCGCGCGTGGGGTCGCGGAAGCAGCGGGTGTCGGGGGCGGCGGCGAGCACGTCGGCAATCAGATGATTGAGCGGCGCAGCGTCGCTTTCAATGTTGCTCGAAAACGCCAAGCCCTCGCGCTGGCTCATGATGGCGATGCCGTGGTCGCCCAGCGTGCCCGAGACCAAGATGACATCGCCGGGCTGGCAGTTGGCACCGCTGAGCGCCACGCCTGCGGGTACCTCGCCCACGCCGGCGGTATTGATATAGACGCCGTCGGCCCCGCCGCGCTCGACCACCTTAGTGTCGCCCGTGATTATGGACACGCCCGCCTCGTGCGCCGTCTCGGCCATCGTCTGCACAATCTGGCGGAGCCTATCCATGGGATAGCCCTCTTCGAGGATAAAGCCGCACGACAGGTAGCGCACGTTGGCGCCCGAGGTCGCGACGTCGTTGACGGTTCCGCACACGGCGAGGCGGCCGATGTTGCCACCGGGGAAGAACTGCGGCGAGACTACAAAACTGTCGGTCGACATGGCGATGCGCCCGCTCGCGGGCAGCGCGGCGACGCCGGCGTCGTTGCCTTCGAGCAGCTCGGGCGACCCAAAGGCATCCAAAAAGACCTCATCGATGATGCGCTTCATCATCTGTCCGCCGGAGCCGTGGCCCAGCAGGACGGTGCTATCGGTAACGCTATGGGACATATCGAAAACTCCAATCGTGGGTGGAATTATATGGGTGAGGCGCAGCGTCGACTGGTCCGCCGTTCGTTAGAACGGCGGAACCTATTAGCCTCGGTAGCGGAAATATGCTGCGCAGCTGCCCTCGGAGCTCACCATGCAGGGGCCGACGGGATGCTCGGGCGTACAAGCGTGACCGAACAGGGGGCAGTCGCTCGGCGTAATGGCCCCGCGCAGCACGTCGCCGCAGCGGCACCCGCGTGGCTCGACCGTCGGTTCAATGGGCACGTCAAAGCGGGCGTCGGCATCAAAGCGCGCGAATTCGGGTCGGATGGAAAGGCCCGAGTTGGCAATCGGTCCCAGCCCGCGCCACGTGGTGTCGCACGGCTCAAATACCTGCTCGACCAGCTGGCGAGCTACGGGATTGCCGCCAGCGTTGACGCCACGGCGGTAGGCGTTGCCAATCGCGGGCTTGTCCCCGACAACCATCTGGACCAGCATGCAGATGCCCTGCAGGATATCGACCGGCTCAAATCCCGTGACCACGCCCGGGGTATTGAACTCGTCGACCAAAAAGCTAAAGGGTGCCAGGCCTGTGATGGTAGCGACGTGACCAGGCAGGATAAAGCCGTCGATGGTCGTCTCGGGGTCGTTGGAGATCGCACGCAGAGCCGGCGGCGTGGTCTTGTGAGCACAGTAGACCGAGAAGTTCTGGAGCCCGCGCGCGTCGGCCTCCAGGATAGCGGCGGCAATGGTGGGCGTTGTGGTCTCAAAGCCGACGCCCATAAAGATGACCGGGCGTTCGGGATTTTGCTCGGCAATGTCGAGTGCGTCGAGCGGAGAGTAGACGATGCGGATGTCGTGCCCCGCCGCCTTTTGCGCGGCAAGCGAGGTGGACGATCCGGGCACGCGCATCATGTCGCCAAAGGTGGTGATGATGGCGCCGTCTATGTTGGCGAGCGCGATTGCGTGGTCGATGTCGCGGTTGGCGGTAACGCAGACGGGGCAACCCGGACCGCTCAGCAGTTTGAGCCCGGCAGGCATAATGGAGCGAAAGCCATAGCGGCCAATGCTCACGGTATGCGTGCCGCAGACTTCCATAAGGTTGATGCTGCGGTTGCCGACAAGCCCATGAATACGATCGATGAGCTCGCGAGCCAGCTTGGGGTCGCGAAATGCCGAAAAGTCGATACCGGAGCGAACCGGCTGCGCCGCCGCCACTAGTATGCCTCGGCCGGGTTGGTGGCGAGCTGGTCCTCTTCGGCCAGCTCGGTCATGGTGTTGACGAGCTCGAGTGTCTCTTGGGCTTCCTGCTCGTCGACAATCTGAATGCCAAAGCCGGCGTGCACAAGAATATAGTCGCCGACCTGCGCCGTCGGCACGAGGCGCAGCGAAACGGGGCGCTCGATGCCCATCATGTCGACGGTGGCCTTGAGGCCGTCGTCGCGTTTGACTACTTTACCGGGAACGGCAAGGCACATATTGTTCCCCTTGTATACGCTTTGCGCTGGATGAGCGCTCAATAATCCATCAGTTGATGGTAGCGCTCGCGGGGTTCGCGGGCAAACGCGTTACGCCTGTGAGACGGCGGCTTGCGGGCTGGCCGAACAGCCTATTGTGGCGCGACCTGTGCGAGGCGAGTGCGTGCGACTGCTGCCTGACCGTAGGCGATGCAGCCGTCGTTGACGGGCACGGCGTGGGGGACCAAGACGGCAAGGCCAGCGTCTTTGAGTTCGTGGGTAAGGAGCTGAAGCAAAAGCCGGTTCATGAACACACCGCCCGAGAGCGCGACGGTATCGAGGCCTTCGCGATCACAGATCTCGCACGCGATGTGGGTCGTAGCGTGCGTAATGGCGATGTGAAACCCGAGCGCGAGCCTGTCGGCCGGCGCGCCTGCCTCGATTCCATTCAGAAGAGCTTCGATGAGCGGTTGGGGGTCCAAGATGGGGGAGTTGGCGTCAGACGTGAATACGCCTGCATGATTGCCGTCGAGACGAACGGGCTTACCGCCGAGTGCGCGCCAGGCGGCGGCTTCGAGTTCGATGGCGGGTTCGCCTTCGTAGGTTGCCTGCCCGCAAATGCCCAAAACAGCAGCGGCGGCATCAAAGAGACGCCCCATACTGCTCGTGCGTGGGCTGTTGATGTTCCGCTCGATCATCGTAGCCGTGATGCTGCACGTCTGCTCGTCGAGGGTGCCCAATAGTCTCGCGGCACCTGGGTGCTCGAGCAGGCCGAGCTCGCTCAGCAGGGCAAAGGCGTTGCGCCGGGCATCGCGCACGGATGCGGCACCGCCTGGCAGCGCCCAGGTGCGCAGGTGCGCGGTGCGTTCAAAATCGGCAAGGCCGGCGACAAGGAACTCACCGCCCCATATGGTGCCGTCGGTGCCGGCACCCGTACCATCGAAGGCAATACCGAGGACGCGTGCGTTGGTTGTAAGCTGGCCTGCGGCGATAGCCTCGGCCATTACGCTCGCGATATGCGCATGATGGTGCTGCACCTCGACGAGCGGCAGATTGCATTTTCGCGCCTGCTCGCGCGCCCACTGGCCCGATAGATAGCTGGGGTGTAAATCGCAGGCCAAGGCGGCGGGCGCCAAGTCAAAGAGATCTTCCAAGCGCGTGCGCGCGGCGTTCCAGGCATCGAAGGTCCCGCCGTTTTCAACATCGCCGATATGCTGTGACACAAAACAGGTTGCCTCGCCGTTCGTCCCTTCACGCGTGAGCGCAATCGTGGCCTTTTGTTGTGGCCCGCAGGCGAGCACGCAGGACGGAGCGCCGTCGAGCGCCGGCAACGGCAGCGGCTGGGGTGCATATCCGCGAGCGCGGCGAACGGGCATAATGGCGCCGTCGACCACGCGCACTACAGAGTCGTCGTAGCGCGAGAGGATCGCGCGGTCGTTACCGAGCAGCGCGTCGGCGATGCCGGCGGCAACGAGGTGTTCCCAGGCAAGGTCGTCGTCGGTCTCGATGGGTTCTTCGCTCAGGTTTCCGCTGGTCATGACGAGCGCGTGCATACCGCAGGCTTCTGCCGCGGCAAGCAACAGATGTTGAAGCGGCGTATAGGGGAGCATGACGCCGAGCTCAGGAAGGTCGTGCGCGACAGATGGCGCGAGAGCGAGGATGTCGGGGGAACCGCCGTTGCCCTCGCCAACAGTGCGCCGGCGCAGCAGCACAATGGGGCGGATACTGCCAGCGAGCAGATCGCGTTCAGCATCGTCGATATGACACAGGCGCCCGGCATCGGCAAGACTGCGAACCATGACGGCAAGTGGCTTGTTGCTGCGACGCTTGCGACGGCGCAGCTCGCGCACCGCTTGTTCGTTGGCAGCATCGCAGGCCAGGTGGAATCCGCCCAGGCCCTTGATGGCGACGATGCCACCGCTGGCCAGCAGCTCAACGCAGCGCTCGATGATAGCGTCGCTGGCCTCGCGTGTGGTGCCGACGGCCGGTGTCGCGGACGAATTCCCGCACGCATCGCTGTTTACAGCCTCGCGCCACGTAATATGCGGCCCGCAATCAAAGCAGGCATCGGGTTGCGCGTGAAAACGCCGGTCGAGTGGGTCGGCATACTCCGCGGCGCACTTGGGACACATGGGGAAACGGTCCATCGATGTGGCCGCTCGGTCATAAGGCAGCGACCGGATGATGGTAAAGCGCGGCCCGCAGTTGGTGCAGTTGATAAAGGGGTAGTGATAGCGTCGGTCGGCGGGATCGAACAACTCGCGCATACAATCGTCGCAGGTGGCGATATCGGGCGAGAAGAGCGTCGTGTGCGCGGTCTGGTCCTGCGACGCCACAATGTGAAAGCCCTGCTCATCGGCGGCATCCCAACCGTTGGCTGCCAGGTCCACAACCTCGACATACTCTATGCGGGCTGCTGCAGGTGCATGCTCAGAAAGCGCGGCAACAAAAGCATCGAGCGCATCGGCCAGGGCATGCGCCTCGATGTGCACGCCATCGCCCGCGTTGAGCACCCAGCCGCAAATGCCATGCGCCATGGCCTCGCGATACACAAACGGTCGCATGCCAACGCCCTGCACAATGCCCGTTACATGGATATGCGCATGTCGCATGCGACCCTCCTTCGTTGAAATGTGTGCTGTTACAGCCCCAGGCTCTGCTTGGTGGCGGCGCACGTGAGCTCGCCGTGCTTAACGCCGCGCAGGCCCAGCAGGCGGTCGGCTAGTTCGTAGACGCGCTCGCCGCGACCCTTGAGTGCCAGGATCTCCAGACAGTTGTGGTGATCCAGATGCACGTGCATGGTCGAGACAATCTCGTCGGTGTAGTCGTGCTGCACCTCGTCCAGGCGGCGCGTCAGATCGCCGGTGTGATGGTCGTAGATCATGGTGAGCGACCCGATAACGTGCTCATCGGGCGTGCGCATCTGCTCTTTGGCGATTGAGGCGCGAATCAAATCGCGCACGGCCTCGGAGCGGTTGGCCACGTCGCCGCGGCGCCCGATCTGCTCGTCAAAACGGCGCAGCAGGTCGTCGGGTGCGGTAACCGAAAAACGGACCAGCTCGGAGCCGGAGCCACTACAGTGGCAGCCCGCGTCACCGTCCGCCCCGTGCGGATGCTCGTGCTCGTACCCGCAGCAGTGCTCGTGTTCGGCCACCTTACACCAGCTTCACGGAGCCGACGGAGTTGTGGTCGGCCTCGATGGCTTCCTCGTAGCCCTCGAGCGCGTCATGCGCCTCGTGGAGCGCGGCCATGGCGGCCTCGAGCTTGGCGCCGATGCGCTCCATGTCAAAATTCTCGGTCGCATGCAGCAGCTGATGGCTCCACTCGTGAGCGAGCTCGATGGTGTCGTCGACCTGCTTGACGCTCATGGCAAGCTGGCTCATGTTCATTCCGA
>USKV01000042.1 GCA_900555355.1 uncultured Collinsella sp. | reverse complement strand
GAAGCCCGGGCTGAGTATTGCGACATGGTGGTGGGTATTGGCGGCGGCAAGATGCTCGATATCGCCAAGGCCGTTGCGTTTTATGCCGAGTTGCCGTTGTGCGTATGCCCCACGGCGGCTTCGATGGACGGTCCGTGCAGCGCGATTTCGGTGCTGTATCACGAGGATGGGTCGTTCGATCGCTATCTGATGCTCGAGAAGAATCCGGACCTGGTCGTGGTCGATACCAACGTGGTCGCGTCAGCCCCGCTGCGTATGACGGTCGCTGGCATGGGCGACGCGCTGGCAACGTACTTCGAGGCACGTTCGTGCGCCGCGGCGCATGGCGCCAACGAGCACGGTGGCGCGCCGGGGCACTTGGCACTGGTCGCGGCACGTGCCTGCTACGATACGCTTATGGAATGCGGCGTCGCTGCCAAGCGCGATCTCAAAAAGGGGCGTACATCGCCGGCGGTTGAGCGCCTGATCGAGTGCAATATTCTGCTCTCGGGCGTCGGCTTTGAGAGCGGTGGCTTGGCGTTGGCACATGCCATCGCCAACGGTCTGACGATTCTGCCCGAGTGCAAGGCCATGCACGGCGAGACCGTGGCGTTTGGTCTGGTGGTCCAGCTTCGTCTGGAGCGTGCGCCCGAGCTTAATCAGGTGCTCGAGTTTTGCCAGCGCGTCGGTCTGCCGACGACGCTCGAGGAGCTGGGCCTTGACGAGATTTCCGATGCCGACCTGATGAGCGTTGCAGATGCGGCCTTTAGAAACGAACGCAATATGGCTAACGAACAGGCCAAGGTGACCAGACAAAAGCTCGTGCAGCTCATGCGCGAGGCATAGCTAGGCGCTTGATCGATCTTGTGCAATCGAGGCGGCGATAGGCCATAGACTATTTGCCTCAAAGGTGCGCCGCGTGTAATTTGCCCGAGGCGTGGGCCGATAGCGTATCATTATCTCTTGCTTGTTTGCACTGCTCAGGGAGGGGCCGCGCATGGCGCAGGAACACGATCTGTTTGATGACATTATCGAGATCAGCAAGGGTTTCGACTTTCTTAAAAACCCGCTTGGCGGCGTGACCGATGCACTCGATCCGTCGGCGCCGCAGTGGAATCCTGCCGACTACAAGGAGCGCCCGCGCGGCAATACCATTCCGTGCCTGACCTGCAAAAACGAAAAGAGCGGCTGCACCGCGTGCATGGACGTGTGCCCGGTCAACGCTATCGAGGTCGAGGAAGACGCCATCGAGATCCTCGACTCCTGTCGCAAGTGCGGCCTGTGCGCCGCTGCCTGTCCGACCGAGGCGATCATCTCGCCGCGCTTGGCGCCCAAAAACCTGTATGACGACATCGTCTCTGCTGCTACGAGCCACGAGACCGCCTACGTCACCTGCACGCGCGCCCTTAAGCGCATGCCGCGCGAAAACGAGGTCGTCGTCGCCTGCGTGGGCGATATTACGGCCGAGACCTGGTTCTCGGTGCTGGCGGACTATCCCAACGTGAGCGTGTACCTGCCGTTGGGCGTGTGCGATAAGTGCCGCAACACCGGTGGCGAGGATATTCTGGGCGAGGCCATCGCCACCGCCGAGGAGTGGGCCGGTACGGGCATGGGCCTGGAGGTCGACCCCAAGAGCCTCAAGTGCCATAAGCGCCGCGAGTACGAGCGCAAGGAGTACATGGATAAGATTGCCCGCACCACGGGCCTAACCGTGACTAAGCTCAACCCGGCGACGGCGGCACTGGCCTCGGTGACGCAGAAGCTCAAAGCCCATCGCCATCAGATTACCCAGCTGGAGCGCACGCTCAATACCATGTGCGGCGCCACGACGGCAAAACGTCGCCGTACGCTTACGCACGGGCGCCAGCTGGTACTCTCGACGTTGCAAAACCACCCCGAGCTTGCCCAGAACATGCAGGTGAGCACGCCGGAATGCGATTTTGACAAGTGCACGTCGTGCGGCGAGTGCGTCAACGTGTGCCCCACGTTTGCCTGCGATTTGGTGGGAAGCGGTCGCTTTGCACTGGAGTCCACGTATTGCCTAGGTTGCGGAGCCTGCGTCAAGGTGTGCCCCGAGCATGCGCTCAAGCTGGTCGAGCACGATGCGTCCAATCTGGTCGTTGTCGACCCCGAGGCCGAGGAAAAGGCCGCTCAGAAGGCCAAGGCCCACGAGGAGGCCGAGAAGGTCAAGGCCGAGGCAAAGGAAAAGCTCAACAAGATGCTCGACCAAGTGGAAAAGCTCGCGGACTAGCTAAACGAGCGTAAATGATGGCCGGTAGGACAGGTACTGCCCCGCCGGCCAAAAAAGTTGCGGTGGAATAGTTCCTGTTTTGCCCTTAAGCTGGCCATTCTAGGAACTATTCCACCGCAACTAATAGATGGTTAGCCCATGCTGCTCTGATGGGTCTCGCTGCCGTTATTGCGGCGGTTGACCGTTTCGTGGAGCAAAAAGAACCCGGGGACCTGTTTGGTCTCGGTGTATTCCATAAGGATGCCGTCGGCGTTGTAGGTCTGCCCGCGTATAACGGCGAGTGCGTTAAAGTCGTCGAGATCGAGCACGCGCGTATCCTCGGGCGTGGGATGCTCGATCGTTACATCGCGTTTGCCTGTGGCAATCTTAATGCCAAGATCTTCTTCGAGGTAACGATAAATCGAATCATTGACAATCTCGGGTGTCAGTCCCGGTACCTGTGAGCTTAGGTAATAGGAGTCGTCGGAGCACACGGCTTGTCCGTCTGCATAACGGATGCGTTTGGCGCGTGTGAGCTCACAGCCTTCGGGAAACCCGGTAATCTTGGAGAGCGCCTTGCTGCAGATGAGGAGCTCAAAGACGGTGGTGACAGTCTTGAGCTCAAAGCCTCGGTTGACCGCGATTTCCTTAAAGGTCTCGAGTCCGCCGCCACCACGACTCTTCTCGTCACTGATGTTGCGAATGACGCGCATGCCTTTGCCTTGCTGGGGGAGCACGTAACCATCTGCCGCAAGCATCGAGATGGCGCGACGGACCGTCATGCGCGAACAGTCAAATAGCTGCGTGAGCTCAGTCTCCGAAGGCAGATAACTCTGATAGGCGTATGTGCCGTCGTCAATCGACTGCTTCACGTTGTCATAAATAGTTTGGAAGATGGCTCGCGCCATGACGGTCTCCTAGAGCTGAGTGCGCGAGCGGTGGATGAGGACCGCTCGCGCAGGTGTCGATCGATTTACTTGCTGGGGTCGATTATATATTTACCCATGGCGCGCAGAGCTGGGTCTGACAGGATGGCGCCGAGTTCGTCGAGGGAAGCCACCTTGGCGACCATCGAGGATACGTCGAGCCTGCCAGAGTCGATGAGCTCGAGCGCGCGACGCTGCGTATAAGGGTTGATGTAGGACGAGGTAAGCACAAGCTCCTTCTGGAAGACCTCGAAGGGCTTGACGGTGATTGTCTCATCGGGCTTGGTGAGGCCGAACATCATGACCGTAGCCTTGTGGCCGGCGATCTGGATGGCCTGCTCGATGGTGACGGGCTTGCCAACACACTCGATAACGACATCGACGTTGCCGACGCCCTCCTGCTTCAGGCGGGCCGGGACGTCCTCGTGGATGGAATCAATTGCCAGGTCGGCGCCGAGTTTGAGCGCAACCTCGCGCTTGCCTTCGACGGGCTCGAGCAAGACAACCTTGGTGGCGCCGGCGTTTTTAGCAAGCTGCATCATGAGCAGACCGATCATGCCACCGCCGATAACGACAACTGTGCTGCCGGGCTTGATGTTGCACATATCGATGCCGTGCAGGCAGCAGGCGACGGGCTCGGTCATAGCACCCTGCTCAAAGCTGGTGTGATCGCCCAACTTGTAGACTTGCTGCATATCGACGGAGCAGTACTCGGCAAAGCCGCCGTTAACGGTGGTGCCGTAACCGGTCATATGCTCGCAGTAGTGGTTGATTCCGTCGCGGCAGGGTTCGCAGCAGCCGCAGGGATGGTTTGGGTCGATGCACACGCGATCGCCCGGTTTAAAGCCAGCGACGTCGCTGCCCACGGCCTCGACAACGCCCGCAAACTCATGACCAAGGATCGTGGGCGGGGTAACGTCGGCTGCACCCTTGTCGCCTTCATAGATATGAACGTCGGTACCGCAGACGCCGCAAGCTTTGACGTTGATCAGAACGTCGCGCCTGCCCACGGTCGGCTTTGCCGATTCCTCGACTCTGAGGTCGTGCTTTCCATAGAAGACCGCGCTTTTCATGGTGACTCCTTTACATAGCGGTGAATGTTGTAATGAAGTATAGGCATGTCTATAGATATAGACAAGCACATCTATACAAGCTGAAAAGAAATATAAATTGCATCCATCAGCTATGTCAGATTTAGCAGGCGAAATAGTGGACATATACCGTTTACGGCCAATAATCAACCGTTGACCGACCGTAGTATTAATGCTAACTTGTATAGATAAGTGATGTGATAAAACGTAAGTGCAAGAAGTCAGGGAAGCGGGCCCACCCGTCCTATTGCACGAGGTACACGCAAACGGCGCGTCTGCGGTCTCGAGTGAAGCCAAAACCGCAGCGCTCCGAATGAAGAGAGGGGGATTCCCCGTCATGATGCAAAAGATACAACGTTTCGGCGGTGCAATGTACACGCCTGCAATTCTTTTCGCATTTTCCGGAATCGTCGTCGGCCTGGGTACGTTGTTTACCACCGAGGCGATCTTTGGCGAGATGGCCACAGCGGGCCATCTTTGGTTTGATTGCTGGAATGTGCTGCTCCAGGGTGGTTGGACGCTCTTTAACCAGATGCCGTTGCTGTTTTGCGTAGCGTTGCCAATCTCGCTCGCGAACAAGCAGAACGCTCGCTGCTGCATGGAGGCTTTGGCCATCTACCTTACCTTCAACTACTTTGTAAGCACAATCTTGGGGCAGTGGGGCCCTGTCTTTGGTGTCGACTATTCTGTCGAGGCGGGCAGCGGTACTGGTCTTGCCACTATCGCAAGCATCAAAACGCTTGACATGGGCATCATGGGCGCGCTTATCATTTCAGGTATCGCCACGATGCTTCATAACAAGTACTTCGACACCGAACTTCCTGAGTGGCTGGGCGTGTTCTCGGGCTCCGTGTTCATCTATATGATCGGTTTCTTCGTTATGGTTCCGGTCGCTATTATCGCCTGCCTGGTGTGGCCGCATGTTCAGGCTGCTATCTCCGCCTTCCAGGGATTCATCCTTTCCGCCGGTACGTTTGGCGTGGGTGTCTTTGCTTTCTTCGAGCGCGTGCTGATCCCTACAGGCCTGCACCACTTTATCTATACGCCGTTCTATTACGACAACGCGGCGGTCAACGGCGGCATCTTTGCTGCTTGGGCCAACATCCTGCCCCAACTGGCTGCCGATCCGAGCATTGCTCTTAAGGATGCCGCACCCTGGGCTGCCTATACCTGCCCTGGTTGGACTAAGGTCTTCGGCTCGCTTGGCGTCGCCATTGCGTTTTATATGACCGCCAAACCCGAGCGCAAGCAGCGCGTCAAGGCTCTGCTGATCCCGGTCACCCTTACCGCCATGCTCTGCGGTATCACCGAGCCGCTTGACTTCACCTTCCTGTTCATCGCGCCCGGCCTGTTCGTCGTCCACTGCGTGCTCGGAGCGCTCGGCTGCATGGCTCAAAACCTCCTTGGCGTCGTGGGCATCTTCGACGGCGGCATCATCTCGATGCTCTCGTGGGACTGGCTGCCCCTTTGGGCCGCACACGGTCTTCAGTACGTCATTTCCATCCTTGTCGGTCTGTGCTTTACCGCTCTTTGGGTCGTGGTTTTCCGTTTCCTGATCGTCAAGTTCGACTTTAAGACCCCCGGTCGCGAGGATGACGATGTTGAGGTCGAGCTCAAGTCCAAGGCCGACTACAAGCAAAAGCAGGGCGGCGCTGCTGCTAGCAAATCGGTCGCCCAGAGTAAAGATGATGAGCGCTTGGTGCTTGCCGAGAACATCCTCGATCTACTCGGTGGCACGGATAACGTCATCGATGTAACTAACTGCGCTACCCGTCTGCGCGTTAACGTCAAGGACAAGAGCGCCGTTGCACCCGAGGCTTCCTTCAAGGCGATCGGTACGCATGGCTTGGTGGTCCAAGGCCAGTCAATCCAGGTCATCATTGGCCTTACCGTTCCGCAGGTTCGCGAGAAGTTCGAGAGTCTTCTGTAAACCATCGTCCATCGAAACAATCGGCCTTGCAGAGCCGGTACGCACCGCAAGGCCGATTCTAGAGATAAAAAACTCCACTTCTAGGTAACAATTCCAAACCGTGCAGGCCGCGTACGGGGATGGATTGAGCAAGCGGCCAGAATGAGGAGGACATCATGTCCAAGAAAAACTATGCCGTGACCATTGCCGGCGGTGGCTCTACCTTCACCCCGGGCATCGCTCTGATGCTGCTTGAGGAGCGCGACCGCTTCCCGGTCAACAAGGTGACCTTCTACGACAACAACGCCGAGCGCCAGGAGATCGTGGCAAAGGCCTGCGAGATCTACTTCCACGAGAACGCCCCCGAGGTTGAGTTTAGCTACACCACCGACCCCGAGACCGCATTCACCGGGACCGACTTCGTGCTTGCTCACATCCGCGTCGGCCTGTACGCTATGCGTGAGCTCGATGAGAAGATTCCTCTCAAGTACGGCTGCGTTGGCCAAGAGACCTGCGGTGCCGGCGGTATCGCCTACGGCATGCGCTCCATCGGTGGTGTCATCGAGATCCTCGACTACATGGAGAAGTACAGCCCCAACGCCTGGATGCTCAACTACTCCAACCCCGCGGCCATCGTCGCCGAGGCCTGCCGCGTGCTGCGCCCCAACAGCCGCATCATCAACATCTGCGACATGCCGATCGACCTCATGGATAAGATGAGCCGTATGTGCGGCATCAAGGATCGTCGCGAGCTGCAGTATAGCTACTACGGCCTCAACCACTTTGGTTGGTGGAGCAAAATCTACGACAAGGAGGGCAACGACCTCATGCCGCAGATTAAGGAGCACATGGCTAAGAACGGCTACTTGGACGGCATCGAGCACGAGGCCGGTAAGGAGCAGCATGTCGAGGAGAGCTGGATTCACACCTTCGGCAAGGCCAAGGATGTCTATGCTGTCGATCCCGAGACGATTCCCAATACCTACCTCAAGTATTACCTGTACCCGGACTATGTCGTCGAGACGTCTGACCCCAACTACACTCGCGCCAATGAGGTTATGGACGGCCGCGAGAAGAAGGTCTTTGGCGCTTGCCGCGACATCATTGCCAAGGGTACGGCTAAAGACGGCGGCTTTGAGCCAGATGTACATGCCAACTACATCGTCGACCTTGCCTGCGCACTGGCCGAGAATACGCTCGAGCGCTTCCTGCTGATCGTCCCCAACGATGGCGCTGTGCCCAACTTCGACCCGACGGCCATGGTCGAGGTGCCTTGCATCGTCGGTTCCAACGGCTTTGAGAAGATCTGCCAGGGCCCAATCCCGCAGTTCCAGAAGGGCCTGATGGAGCAGCAGGTTTCCGTCGAGAAGCTCGTTGTCCAGGCTTGGGTCGAGGGCAGCTACCAGAAGCTCTGGCAGGCGCTCACGCTCTCCAAGACCATTCCTTCGGCGAGCGTTGCTAAGCAGATCCTGGACGAGCTCATCGAGGCCAACAAGGATTTCTGGCCCGAGCTTAAGTAAGGACTACTGTCTCGAACCCTCACGCATCTCTGCTTCATTTGCGCCGCCGCGGTGTCCGGATTAGCCCGGATGCTGCGGCGGCGCTATACTTATGCAGTTTGAAATACCTGTACCTAAAGGAGCTGCTGTGTCCCTTTCCATCGGTATCGTGGGCCTGCCCAATGTGGGCAAGTCGACGCTGTTCACCGCGCTTACCAAAAAGACCGGCCTTGCCGCCAACTACCCGTTTGCTACGATCGACCCCAACGTAGGCATCGTCGACGTGCCCGATAGCCGTCTGCAAAAGCTCGCCGACATCGTTAACCCGGGTCGCATTGTGCCGGCTACGGTCGAGTTCGTCGACATCGCAGGTCTGGTGAAGGGCGCTAACGAGGGCGAGGGCCTGGGCAACCAGTTCCTGGCCAACATTCGCGAGACCGACGCCATCTGCGAGGTCGTGCGCTACTTTAAGGACCCCAACGTCATGCGTGAGGTGGGCCGCACGGGCGAGTTCGTCGATCCCGCCGGTGACGCCGACACCATCATGACCGAGCTTATCCTGGCCGATATGGGCACGCTCGAGAAGCAGCTGCCCAAGCTCGAGAAGGAGGCCAAGCGCGACAAGGAGCTCATGCCCAAGTTTGAGGTCGCCAAGCGCCTACTCGCCTGGCTCAACGAGGGCAAGCGCGCCGCGTCCATGGAGATGACCGATGAGGAGCGCGCCGCTGCCAAGGGCCTGTTCCTGCTCACCATGAAGCCCATCCTGTATGTGGCCAACGTAGACGAGGATATGCTCAACGAGGACCTGGCGCCCATCGACGGCGTCAAGCCGCTGCCCATCTGCGCCAAGATCGAGGCCGAGCTTTCCGAGCTCGATCCCGAGGACGCTGCCGACTACCTGGAAAGCCTAGGCCTGGAGCAGCCCGGCCTGGACGTGCTCGCTCAGGCTGCCTACAAGCTGCTCGGCCTGCAGTCGTTCTTTACGGCCGGCGAGATGGAGGTCAAGGCCTGGACGGTTCGTCAGGGCGCGACCGCCCCGCAGGCCGCCGGCGTCATCCACACCGACTTTGAGCGCGGCTTTATTAAGGCCGAGGTCATTGGCTACGACGACTACATCGAGCTCGGCGGCGAGCAGGGCGCCAAGGCCGCCGGCAAGCTGCGTATTGAGGGCAAGGACTATGTCATGGCCGATGGAGACGTCGTGCACTTCCGCTTTAACGTGTAAGGACGACGCATATGTTCAAATATGGCAAAAAAGCCGGCTACATGGGCATCGCACTGCTGGTGCTTGCGGTGCTTCCGCTGGTGGTTGCAGCTTGTGTTATCCCCAACATTGGTCCCGAGGTGGCAACAAAGTTTAATGCCGTCGGCGAGGTGACGCGTTGGGGCAAGAGTTACGAGCTACTGGCGCTGCCGGTGCTCAACCTGCTGCTGAGCGTGGCGACGTACTTTACGGCAGGACGCCAGGCTAAAAACAATGATGACTCCGCTGCCATGGCGCGCATCGTGTGCGAGCGCTACCTGCGCAACGGTTGCATCACGGGCGTGTTTCTCAACGTGATCAACGTTTACTTTATGTACTCGGCGATTACCGGAACGGGCTTTGGCTTTGGTTTCTAGCTTGTCCTTTTAGGCAACGAGCCTGCACACATATTCAATGGCTGCCGCGAGGCCGCCGCTCGATCGTGGTTTAAAGACCATGTCGGCGGCGGCCTCGTTTTCGTATCCGGCGCCGCGAAGGGCGAGTGCGATACCGGCTTCCAGGAGAAGGGGCAGACCGCGTTGGCTGGTTGCGATTACGGCAGCCTGATTGAGCGAGCAGCTGTGCGCCTGGCATTGGGTGGCAAGTTCACCTTGCGCCGGGCAAGGGACCAGAACGGCGGCGACGCGACTTGATAGCAATGCAAATGCTGTGCGCTCATCGGGTGAAAGGCATTCTGCTTCAACGACGACGAGCTTGGGCGGTGCGCTGTTTGTGCGAAGCGTGGCTCGGTACATGCGGACCGAAGAACCCGACATAGAAAACTCCTGTGTATTCGGCAAAACGTAAACTATAGTTTACGTTTATGTTCGGCCCCATTTCAAACTCGTCTGCATGGACGAACGTGCGAAACAGATTCTTGGCAGGCGGGTCGAAGAGACACGCAGGGACCTTGGTATCTCCAAGGTTGATTTTTGTGTGGCGACAGGAATCAGCCGACCCTACCTCGACCGAATCGAAGATGGGACGGCAAATTTCACGCTCAAGGTTCTATTTAAGATCGCGCCCGCACTCGGCATGACGGTGTCA
>USKV01000041.1 GCA_900555355.1 uncultured Collinsella sp. | reverse complement strand
CATGCCCGAGGACGATTTGGGAGGTAAGCCCTGGGGCCTCCGATGGGAGCAGTTCCAGCCGGGGCTATTCGTCGCCGAAGCTGATGCCCAACGCCTTGGCCTCGCGTACCAGGTCGCTCTGGGGATCGACATACTTGAGCTTGCCGGCGACCTCCTCGAGCGGCATGTGGCACATCTTGCCGTCACGCAGGGCAATCATGTAGCCAAACTCGCCGCGCAGGCAGCCCAGCGCCGCCTCGACGCCACACTGGGTCGCAAAGATGCGGTCCTGAGCGTCGGGCTGGCCACCGCGCTGCGTGTGACCGGGGATGGCGACGCGGGTCTCGCGACCGGTCTTGGCCTCGATCTCCTTGGCGATGTCGTAGACGATCGACGGGCTCGTGCGCTCGGCGAGCTTCTTCTTGTACTCCTTCTTGGACAGCGCCGCGTCCTCCTTAGAGATGGCGCCCTCGGCGACGGCCACGATGGTAAAGCGGCTGCCGGTCTCCATGCGATGCTCGATGGTCTTGATGACCTGGTCCATGTCGTAGGGGATCTCGGGGATCAGGATGACGTCCGCGCCGCCCGCGACGCCGGCGTACAGCGGAATCCAGCCAACCTTGTGGCCCATGATCTCGATGACAAACACGCGGCCGTGACTCGAGGCAGTGGTGTGGATGTCGTCGATGCACTTGGTGGCGACGTCGATGGCGCTCGTAAAGCCAAACGTCATCTCGGTGCCCCAGGTGTCGTTATCGATGGTCTTGGGCAGGGCGATAACGTTGAGGCCCTCTTCGCGCAGGCGGTTGGCGGTCTTAGTGGAGCCGTTGCCGCCCAGCATAAACAGGCAGTCGAGCTGCAGCTTATGATAGGTGTGGACCATCGCGGGCACCTTCTCGACGCCGTCGGCCTCGGGAATGTTCAGGCGCTTGAACGGCGTGCGGCTCGTGCCCAGAATAGTGCCGCCGCGGGTGAGGATGCCGCTAAAATCGGCGGGCGTCATGACGCGGAACCTGCTGTAGATAAGGCCCTGGTAGCCGTCCTCAAAACCATAGATCTCGATAGGCTCTTCGCTATTGGTCATAAGCGTTTTGACGATGCCGCGCATGGTGGCGTTGAGCGCCTGGCAGTCGCCGCCACTAGTAAGAAGACCGATTCTAAGCATGGTGAATCCTTCCGGGCAAGTTATAACATGCGCATAAGTTTACCCCCGCACACTGTTGATGCGGGGGTAAAACGTGTTAGCTCAAATGCATAGAAATGTAAGCAACGTCAGGCGAGCGTAAGGACGACGGTGCCAGCTCCTTACAGCGCGAAGGCGTCGACGTCGCCCCAGTGGCGGCGCAGCGTAATAGCGGCAGCGGGTTCGGTATTGTCAAAGACGACCGACCGTTGCGTGTTGCTGGTGATGTCTTCCGGATTGGGCTCTTGCGCCGCAGCGCGTAGGGCCTTCCAAGCGACTGCCTCGTCCTGGGCACCGACATGGGCGTCAAGGACATCGGCGATTGCGACGGCGCGCTCTTTACCATGGCCCAGCTCGCCATTCTTTTGGTTGGGCAGCACTTCGTCACCATAGCAGGCGTAGAAGTTCGTAACCTGGCGTACAGGAGTCACTTTGCATGCACGGTCGGGGTCGCGCGGATCCCACTCCACCACCCGCGCGTCACCGGCGGCGTCGTTGATAAAGAAGTGGTAATCGCGTCCTGCCATGGCGTGCATGTCGTAGGCGGAAAGCAGGTCGACAGCTTCTTGCGTGGTGGCGGCACGGTCGAGCACCAGGCGGATGGCGAGCGAGGTATTGATGACGGGGCGCTGCGTGTCCTGGTCACAGGGTTTGGAATCCAGGGTGAGTACGGCAATGGACACGCCGCATTCGTTAACACCGTCGAGCTGGGCAAACGGGCCCATGAGTGCGGCGGCACGTCCGGCGACAGAATCAAGCGGAGTGTTGGCGCCCAGGTTGTTAAGGGCGGCAAAGCCGATGGAGGCATAGCCGTCGCGCGGGTGATTGCGCACCAGCAGCGCCGAGGTGTCGTCCTTAAAGTCGTAATTGCGACCGGTGCGCACGCGGCCTTCGGCATCTACGGCGGCAAAGGCGCTGCAGGCAAACTGCGGCGCTTGGACATGTGCTGGCACACCGGGCAGCACCTGCGCCACCACGGCATCGATGTAGGCCTGGTCGTCGCGCACATCGGCGGCGATGATGCAGTCGAGGTCGTAGTCGTAGGCGATGTCGATCGCGTACAGGTCATAGCCATCCGCGTAGCCGGTCAAGCGTTTGAGCGACGCAGCGGATTTGATTTGCTTGCGGTAAACAATGCCGGTGGCAGCGGCAAGGCCGACGGTGACTCCCGCGACACCGCAGGCGATGGCAATGTTACGTGGCTTCATGACGGCTCCTCTCGTCCTGTTAGCGTAATTGTCGCAAAAGGAGCGCGAGCATGATGGCTCAACTTGGTGAGCGGCGCGGGATTAAACATGGAATGAAAGGCGCGGCGCTGGCGCGACGGGGTATGCTGGAGGGGACCATCAACCCAGCGAAAGGGGAGAGCATGACGGATCAGGAAACGCCCGAGCGCGTGCACGTGACGGCCGACGATATCGAGGCCGCCAACGACCTTATCGACTTTATCGAGGCATGTCCCAGCATGTTCCATACGGCGGCGACCATTATGGCCGAGCTCGACGAGGCAGGCTTTACCTACCTGCCCGAGAACGCGGCGTGGGACATCGAGCCGGGCGGGCGTTATTACACGCAGCGCAACACCTCGAGCGTTGTTGCCTTTAAGGTGGGCGAGGACCTGGCCGCGACGTGGGGCGAGGACGGCGTTGCCGGTGACTATCATTTTCAGCTCACGGCGTCGCACAGCGATTCGCCGACGTTTAAGGTCAAGGCCGTGCCCGAGCTCGATGGCGCAGGCGAGACGCTGCGCCTGAACACCGAGGCCTACGGCGGCATGATCGACTACACCTGGTTCGATCGCCCGCTGGCGCTCGCGGGCCGCGTGCTGGTGCGCGAGGGCGACCGTATCGAGAGTCGTTTGCTCGCTACCGAGCGCGAGGTCGCTATTATCCCGAGCCTTGCCATCCACATGAACCGCGGCGTCAACGAGGGCTTTGCTCCCAACCGAGCTGTCGACCTGTGCCCGCTCATCAGCGCCGGTGACCTTAAGCAGGGCGACTTTGATGCCCTGATCGCCGAAGAGCTGGATGTTGAGCCCGAGCAAATCTTGGGTCGCGACCTGTTCCTGGTCAATCGTCAGGATGCGCGCATTTGGGGCTGGGCCGACGAGTTTATCTCGACGCCCAAGCTCGACGACCTGGCCTGCGCCTACACCTCGCTGCAGGCATTTTTGGGTGCCGAGAACGCGCGCGACGTCTCGGTCTTCTGCTGCTTCGATAACGAGGAGGTTGGCTCCGAGACCAAGCAGGGCGCCATGTCGACGTTCTTGGCCGACGCGCTGCGCCGCATCAACGGATCGCTGGGCTTTGACGATGAGTCGTATCATCGCGCCCTTGCCGCATCGATGCTCGTGAGCTGCGACAACGCGCATGCCGTGCACCCCAACCACGCCGAGAAGTGCGATGCGCGCAACCAGGTTGTGCTCAACGGCGGCATCGTCATCAAGGAAGCCGCCAACCAGCACTACTGCACCGATGCCTTTAGCCGCGCAGTGTTCCAGGCTATTTGCGATGACGCCGACGTGCCCACGCAGGCCTTCGCCAACAAGAGCGATATGGCCGGCGGCTCCACGCTCGGTAACCTGTCGAACATGCAGGCGAGCATGCACGCCGTGGACGTGGGCCTGCCGCAGCTGGCCATGCACTCAAGTTACGAGACCGGCGGCGTACGCGACGTGATGTACGCCATCCGCGCCCTCACCGCCTTCTACGAGCGCGACCTCCATATCAACGGCGCCGAAAGCGTGGAGCTCTAAAACCTGCCAAAAAGGGATGTTAATTTTGGCAGGTTTTATCTGGGAAAACGTCGAAGTATAAGACTGCCGTTGATTGAGACGGGAGAGAGACCGAAGTCCTCGTCGTCCTCAACTCGGCATTGCTATAGAGACAAGGAGGCCAGTCATGGCACTTGAGAAGATTGACATCGACACCCTCGACCCGGCGGCGACCATCGTCGTGGCAACGGGCAACGCCCATAAGCTCACCGAGATCGAGGCCATTTTGGGCAAGGTTATGCCCGAGGTTCGCTTTGTGGCGCTCGGCCAGCTGGGCGATTTTGAGGACCCCGAGGAAAACGGCACGACGTTTTTGGAGAACGCCATCATCAAGGCCCAAGCCGCGGTTGAGGAGACGGGCCTTATGGCCATTGCCGACGATTCGGGCTTGGTCGTCGACGCGCTGGACGGTGAGCCCGGTGTGTATAGCGCGCGCTACGCGGGCGTTCACGGCGACGATGCCGCCAACAATGCCAAGCTGCTCGTGAATCTGGAGGGCGTGGCCGACGAGGACCGCACTGCGCGCTTTATGAGCGTTGTCGCGCTCATCGACACGGACGGTTTGGTCACCTATGGTGAGGGCGCCTGCGAGGGCGTTATCGCGCACGAGGGCCGCGGCGATCACGGCTTTGGCTACGACCCGCTGTTCCTGCCGGTCGACACGCCGGGCAAGACCATGGCCGAGCTGACAGCGGACGAGAAGAACGCCATCAGCCATCGATTCCATGCGCTCGAGCACCTATCCGCCAAACTGACGGGCGAGGAGTAGGCCGTGCGTGCGGTGGTGCAGCGCGTACTCAACGCCGGCGTGACGGTCGACGGCGAGTGCGTGGGCAAAATTGGGCGCGGCTATCTGGTGCTGCTGGGCGTGGGCCACGGCGACACGCGCGCCGAGGCCGATAAGCTGTGGGGCAAGCTCCGGGGCTTGCGCATTAACGAGGACGAGAACGGCAAGACCAATCTGGCACTTGCCGATGTCGACGGCGAGGTGCTCGTGGTGTCGCAGTTCACGCTGTTCGCCGATTGCCGTCACGGCCGCCGTCCATCGTTTACGGATGCTGGCGCCCCCGATGTCGCCAACGAGCTCTACGAGTACTTCCTGACGCTCGTTCGCCAAGACGTCGAGCACGTAGCACATGGCATCTTCGGCGCCGACATGAAGGTCGACCTCGTCAACGACGGCCCATTCACCATCGTTCTGGACACCGATAGCCTTTAGGTTACGCGGTTTTACCAAACCGCGTAACTACTCGACGCTGCACGGCCACCATTCGGCCAATCTGTCGCTCAAACCGTCGCTCGCGTACCAAAGTACGCGTCGCTCCTCTTTCGCGACACCTTGGCTCGAATGGTGGTCGTTCGCTGACGTGAACTGGTCATGCGAGGTTGCCATCTGGTGCGTATTTGGGACCGGGCTTTTTTAGCCGCTTGCGTATGGCCACAACAGGGTGCTATAGTATTAGAGTTTTGTCTATCTTAGGGGTATTATCCCCTTTTTGAATTGCACCTTCTGGAGGCCCTGTTCATGGAAGAGATGGAAGTCAATCACGTCGACGACATCCACGAGAAGCTGACCGATATGGTGGGCGATCGCGTTAAGGTGAAGGCCAACATGGGCCGCACCCGCGTCGTCGAGCGCATGGGCACCATCAAGAGCGTCCATCCGGCAGTCTTTATCGTCGAGGTCGACGAGCGCCGTGGCCGCAAGTCGCGTCAGTCCTACCAGTATATTGATGTTCTCACCGGCCAGGTCGAGCTGTTCGACCCCGAGAGCGGCGAGCACATTTTTACCCCGCTCGGCAATCAGCTCGAGGAGCACTAGCGGTGACCGATTGGTCCCTGACCCTTTCCGCGCCGGCAAAGATCAACCTCTATCTGGGGGTTCATACCGAGCGTGACGACCGCGGCTACCATAAGGTCGATTCCCTGATGGCGGCCGTCGGTCTTGTCGATACCGTGACGGTTACGCCGGCACAGGCGCTGACCGTCCAGACGATTCCGGCATCCGACTTTCCCATGCAAAAGAATACGGCGTATCGTGCTGCGCTCGCTATGGCCGAGCATTATGGTCGTGAAGCCAATGTCTGCATCACGATCGAGAAGCGCATCCCGTTGTGTGCCGGCCTGGGCGGTCCTTCGACGGATGCCGCGGCGGTCATTGTCGCCTTGGCAGAGCTGTGGGGTATCGATCGTGCCGATTCCGCGCTGGACAACATCGCGCGCGGCATTGGCGCCGACGTTCCCTTCTTTTTGCATGCCAGCCCTGCATTTTACGTGGGTGGGGGAGACGTGCTGGCAACCGAGTACCCCGCACTACCCGCGACACCCGTCGTGCTGGTCAAGCCGCGCGAGGCAAGCGTTTCAACAATTGAAGCCTATCGACGTTTTGACGAGACCCCAGTGCCTGCGGACAAGCCCGGAGCGATCGCATCTGCCCTTCGCTCGGGAGATGCAGAGGCGGCCTACGCGCTCGTTCACAACAACCTGGGTGTCATTTCCGCGCAGATGGAGCCGCGGATTCAAACGGTGCTTGGCTGGCTTCGTTCACAGGACGGTACCATTGCCGTAAACGTGTGCGGTTCGGGTGCCTGCTCGTTTGCTCTCTGCGATACCGCCACAACGGCAGTCAATCTTGCGGCAGCCGCTCAACAAAACGGCTGGTGGGCTTATGCAACGGAGCTCGTTTCCAACACGGTTCGCATTGAAGCGCCAAAGAAGTAAAAATTTCTCTGGCACACGACGGAAATCTTTGTTACTATAGTCGAGCTAACGGGTTGTGGCTCAGTTTGGTAGAGCACTGCGTTCGGGACGCAGGGGTCGCTGGTTCAAATCCAGTCAACCCGACCAGAGCATGAGGAGGGACCGCTTCTTGCGGTCCCTTTTTTTAGCTATTGTTGTGATACCGCGATACCCGCGGTATACTCATTCGAGCTTGTCTCGCTGTATTGTGGAGGTCTACATGTTTGGACTGAAGGCTCCTGAGCTCATCATTATTCTCGTTGTTGTCCTGATTATCTTTGGGCCTAAGAACCTGCCGAAGCTCGGTAAGTCCCTCGGCTCTACCGTCAAGAATATCCGCGAGGGTATGGAGGGCGACGATAAGGGCGAAACCAAGCAGGCCGAGGACGTTGTGGTCGAGGAGTCCAAGGAGGACAAGGAGATCGCAGAGCTCGAGGCCAAGCTCGCTGCTGCCAAGCAAAAGAAGGCAGAGGACAGCGACGCGGACGCAGAGTAGTCCCATCCCTTTGGGGTGAGCACCTGACCGGCTTGCCCGCAGGCTAGCCGGTCTTTTTCGTTTTTGTTGACAGTTGATCGTTACATCATAGTTGGGGAGATATCCGTATGGACGCAAGCCAGATCGTACTGACCGCTGAGGGCCGCCAGAAGCTCGTCGAGGAGCTCGCTTGGCGTGAGGGCGATTACGCCAAGGAGATCGTCGAGGACATCAAGGAAGCCCGCGCGTTCGGCGACCTTTCGGAGAACTCCGAGTACGATGCCGCCAAGGACAAGCAGGCCCAGAATGCTGCTCGCATCGCCGAGATTCAGGCTATTCTCGCCAACGCCCAGGTTGCTGCCACCACGGGTGATCTGACCGTCTCCATCGGTTCCACCGTTTCGTTGATTGATCCCAACGGTGAGGTCATGGAGGTCACGCTTGTCGGTACCACCGAGACCAACTCGCTCGAGCACAAGATCTCCAACGAGTCTCCGGTCGGCCACGCCATCATTGGTCATGGCGAGGGCGACTCCGTCGAGGTCGTTACGCCTTCCGGCAAGACCCGCATCTACACCATCGCCAAGATCGCACGCTAGACCACGGTCCCGCGTAAAGGTATGTTTTCGCTCCCTGGGACCGAATCCTGGGGAGCGTTTTAGTTTGAGGAGCTAACTATGGCAGAAAACCAGAACGCCGCCGATCAGGCATCGACGCTCAACGACGAGCGCGCCACCCGCCTGGCCAAGCGTGCCTCCCTGTTCGAGGCGGGCCAGAACCCGTATCCCGAGCACTCCGAGATTGAGGACTACGTCGTCGACATCGAGACTAAGTATGCCGAGCTCGCCGATGGCGAGGACACCGAGGACGTCGTGAAGATCGGCGGCCGTGTGGTCGCCAAGCGCGGTCAGGGCAAGATCGTGTTCATCGTCGTGCGCGACGCGACTGGCGAGATCCAGCTGTTCTGCCGTATCAACGATATGGACGAGGCCGCCTGGAACACGCTCAAGGCACTCGACCTGGGCGATATCCTGGGCGTGTCCGGCGTAGTCGTGCGCACCAAGCGTGGCCAGCTTTCCGTTGCCCCTAAGAGTGCGACGCTGCTGTCCAAGGCCGTTCGCCCGCTGCCCGAGAAGTTCCACGGACTCTCCGACAAGGAGACCCGCTATCGTCAGCGCTATGTCGACTTGATTGCCAACGACGATGTTCGCGAGACCTTCCGCAAGCGCTCGCAGATTCTCTCCACCTTCCGCCGCTTTATGGAGTCCGATGGCTACATGGAGGTCGAGACCCCCATCCTGCAGACCATCCAGGGCGGAGCTACTGCCAAGCCGTTCATCACGCACTTCAACGCGCTCGATCAGGAGTGCTACCTGCGTATCGCCACCGAGCTGCACCTCAAGCGCTGCATCGTCGGCGGCTTTGAGCGCGTGTTCGAAATCGGTCGTATCTTCCGCAACGAGGGCATGGACCTTACCCACAATCCCGAGTTCACCACGATGGAGGCCTACCGCGCCTTCTCCGATCTCGAGGGCATGAAGGCGCTCGCCCAGGGTGTCATTAAGGCCGCTAACAAGGCTATCGGCAACCCCGAGGTTATTGAGTACCAGGGCCAGACTATCGACCTGTCCGGTGAGTGGGCAAGCCGCCCCATGACCGACATCGTCTCCGACGTGATTGGTAAGCAGGTCACCATCGACACGCCGGTTGAGGAGCTTGCTGCCGCCGCACGCGAGAAGGGCCTGGAGATCAAGCCCGAGTGGACCGCCGGCAAGATCATCGCCGAGATCTATGACGAGCTGGGCGAGGACACCATCGTCAACCCCACCTTCGTGTGCGATTACCCCATCGAGGTTAGCCCGCTTGCCAAGCGCTTTGAGGATGACCCGCGCCTGACCCATCGCTTTGAGCTGGTCATCGCCGGCCACGAGTACGCGAACGCGTTCTCCGAGCTCAACGACCCGGTCGACCAGGCCGAGCGCTTCGCTGCCCAGATGGCCGAGAAGGCCGGCGGCGACGACGAGGCCATGGAGTACGACGAGGATTACGTGCGCGCCCTCGAGTACGGTATGCCTCCCGCGGGCGGCATCGGCATCGGTATCGACCGCGTGGTCATGCTGCTCACCAACCAGGCTTCCATCCGCGACGTGCTGCTGTTCCCGCACATGAAGCCCGAGAAGGGTTTCCAGTCCGGTGCCGCTGCTGCCAAGGCTGCCGAGGCCGGCAACACCGCGAGCCCCTTCGTCAAGCCGCTCAAGCCCACGGTTGATTATTCCAAGATTGCCGTCGAGCCGCTGTTTGAGGAGTTCGTCGATTTCGATACCTTCTCCAAGAGCGACTTCCGCGCCGTGAAGGTCAAGGCATGCGAGGCCGTCAAGAAGTCCAAGAAGCTGCTGAACTTTACGCTCGATGACGGCACCGGCACCGACCGCACCATCCTCTCCGGTATTCACGATTACTACGAGCCCGAGGACCTGGTCGGCAAGACCCTGCTCGCCATCACCAACCTGCCTCCGCGCAAGATGATGGGTATCCCCAGCTGCGGCATGCTCATCAGCGCCATCCACGAGGAGGAGGGCGAGGAGCGCCTCAACCTGATCCAGCTCGACGTTTCCATCCCTGCCGGCGCAAAGATGTACTAACTTGTTACGCGGTTCTACGAACCGCGTAACGGCTCGACGCTGCGCGGGCCGCATTTGGACAATCTGACGTTCAACTTCAAGGGCGCGACCAAAAGGTCAGCGCCCTTTCGTTTCACGTCACCTTGTCTCAAATGTGGCCCGCTCGCTGGCGTTGCCAATACATCGACGTTGTCGGAGTAGTCA
>USKV01000040.1 GCA_900555355.1 uncultured Collinsella sp. | reverse complement strand
TCGCGCTCGCGCGCCTCGGCAAGCAGCTGCTCCCACAGGACAGCGTCGTGCAGCTGCCAGCCCTCAAAGCCCCAGCGCTCGCGTGCGGCGCCCGGGGCGCGGTCGGTCAGAATGTTCACGGCCTCCAGCAGCAGACCGCCGCCGGCGCACGAGGCATCGATCAGCGTGGGAAGGGCTTCGTTTTCGTAATCGTCGGCCGTCAGCTCGCGCTCGCATAGTGCGGTCCAGCCGACCTGCGCCAGCACCAGGGCGGCGTAGTCGGGGCGCAGCACGTGCGTACCATCGCCGGCGCGGGTCGCGGCAGGCGGCAGGCGTTTGAACAGCGGGTCGCCCGAAAGGTCCAGGCTTATGCTCGCGCGACGCTGACGCAGCGAAAGCAGCAGGTGAACGTCGGGGTCGGCGGCATCGACGTCGGCGCGACGGCCCGTGGTCTCGGCTAGGCGGTCACACAGCGCGTCCTTGGCGCGCAGGGCCGAGAAGCGCGTGTTGCGCAGCTGCTCGGTCACGCCGCGGGCGGTGATGGCGATGGTGGCGCCGGGGCGGACGATGCTCTCCCAGGCGATGTCGTAAACGCTATCGTACAGTTCATCGGCATCCTGCGCCTCAAAGCGCCCGAGCACCACGAACACGCGGCTCGCCAGGCGCGACCACAGGCATGCTCGGTAGCCTTGCTCGAGCTCGCCCTCAAATGTAGCGCGGCCCTTCAGCCGGCGAACATGCGAAAGCCCGAGGCGTTTAAGCTCATCGGCGAGTGCGGACTCAAAGCCCTCGGGGCAGCTTGCGTAAAATTCCATGGGTGACCTCTCTGGTTGCGTCGCTCCATTATATGATGGATGCTTCGTTTGCCCTTATCCTCGAAAGGAACCCATATGATTGATGCGTGCCCCGATTCCGCCGTGCTCTTTTTTGACGTGGACGGCACGCTGACGTCGTTCGATCCCGACAACATGACCGACAAGGACTTTTCGGCGGTTCACCCCTCGCAGACGGTCGTCGAGGCGTTTCATCGTCTGCGCGACGCAGGGCACAAGGCGTTTATCTGCACGGGTCGTCCCTTGTGGCTGATTGCCGATGGCCTGCGTGCTTTGGAGCCTGCGGGTGTCGTTGCCATGGCGGGCGCCACGCTCGAGGTCGAGGGCCGCGTGGTGCATGAGGACTGCTTTGACGAAGACATTGTTGCGGAGCTCGCTCGCCGTATGGTCGCGGCAGGGATTGAAGCCTTTTTCGAGACCAACGTGGCTACTTTTGCCCTGGAACCCGCGGGCGTTGAGCAGTCGTCTCTGATCGGCACTTCTGTGGTGCACAGCACCGAGGAAATGCGCGTCGACGGCCGTCTGCGCGTGGGCAAGGTAGGCATCGTCGCGAGCGACCTGGCTCGCGTAGCCAACGATGATGGCTTTATCGATCGCGAGTTTGAGCTGTGCAACACCGGTGGTCAGAATCGCGAGCTGAGCCCCAAGGGCATCGACAAGGGCGTGGGCGTGGCGCGAGCGCTGGAATACCTGGGTCGCACCGGCAACGCGCGCACCTTTGGCTTCGGCGATTCGGGTAACGACCTGGGCATGCTCGCTGCGGTCGAGACGGCTGTCGCCATGGGCAACGCCATGCCCGAGGTCAAGGCGGTCGCCGACTACGTGACCGACGATGTCGCACACGACGGTACCGTCACAGCGATGCAGCATTTCGGCCTCATCTAATGAATCCCGCGTTCTGACGTTTGCCCAAACTGCGACTCTTTGCTTTTGCATGCTCAATCGATTTATCAATCCAAACACTGAGGTGTTTATACCGTTCGCCGAGAAGATAAAAAACCGCAGCTCACGCCTTGATAAACGTAGGTAAAGTGTTTAGCAGTTTAACGCCCATGTGCAAGCGAAAGGAATCAGGCAGATGGCAATCAAGGTGTTCGCTGACGGTGCAAACCTCGAGGGCATGCTCGACATGTACGAGAACGGCAACGTTCAGGGTTTCACGACCAACCCGTCCCTTATGAAGAAGGGCGGCGTGACGGATTACCGCGCGTTTGCCAAGGAGGTCCTGACCCACATCACCGATGTGTCCGTCTCGTTTGAGGTCTTTGCCGACGACGTCGAGACCATGGAGGTCGAGGCCCGCGAGATCGCTACCTGGGCCGAGAACGTCTACGTCAAGATTCCGTGCGTGACTACCAAGGGCGAGTCCACCGCCGAGCTGGTGCGCAAGCTTTCGGCCGACGGCATCAAGGTCAACGTCACCACCATCTTTACGCCTACGCAGGTCGATGAGATGGTCGAGGCCGTCGACGCCGAGACGCCGTCCATCATCTCGCTCTTTGCCGGCCGCATCGCCGATACCGGCGTCGACCCCATTCCGTTTATGACGGAGTCGGTCAAGAAGGCCGCCGCAAAGCCCAACTGCGAGGTCCTGTGGGCGTCCACGCGCGAGCTCATCAACATTTACCAGGCCGAGGCCTGCGGTTGCCAGATCATTACGGTGCCCAACAGCATCCTGGCCAAGCGCAAGAACATTGGTCGCGACCCGTACGAGGTCTCGCTCGATACCGTGCGCGGTTTTGCCAAGGATATCGCGGCGCTCGGTTTCCATATCCTGCCGTAGCGCGAACACTGGCTACGCCGCGGGTTGTTCGCCCCGGCCTTTCCTTTCCCTATCGCTCACGCGCTCCGCGAGGGTCGCGCTAGGCAAAGGAAAGGCCGGGGCTGCCGGCACGAGCTTGCCAGCAAGTTGGCGATTGGCTTCCATATCCTGCCGTGGGCAAAGGTACCCCCGCCTGCGCCGTGCAAAATTGAGAGTATTCAGCAAGGTAAAGGTCTTTATCAGTTAACCGAAGCATGGAACGGCCCCCGTTTTGGCTCTGACGACGCTAAAACGGGGGCTGTTTTTTGCTTTTTCGTCTCTGAGGGGCATCCGGAACGGTGGAATTTGCAGAATACTCGCGATTTTGCACATCGCTACAGGGGGTACCTTTGCTTTGGCGGTTTACTTGCCCTGCACCATGGTGAGCGAGATCTTCTTGCGGTCGCGATCGACCTTTTCGACCCACACCCTGACCGTGTCGCCGACGCGCACCACGTCGCTCGGTTGCTTGACGAAGCGGTTGGCCAGTTTGGAGATGTGCACGAGGCCGTCCTGGTGCACGCCCACGTCGACGAAGGCACCAAAGTCGACGACGTTGCGCACCGTGCCCTTGAGTTCCATGCCGGGCTCCAGGTCGTCGATGGAAAGCGCTGAGCGGCTAAAGACCACCTCGGGCGCGTCGTCACGCGGGTCGCGGCCGGGCTTCTTGAGCTCGTTGACGATGTCGATGAGCGTGAGGGTGCCGCAGTCCAGGTCGCTTGCCAGCGCCGAGATGCTGCCCAGACGGCGCTCGATGTCGGGCACGCCGCCACGGCTGAGCTCACTGGCCGCCACACCTGCGCGCTCCAGGACGGCCGTGGCCACCTCGTAGCTTTCGGGGTGGACGCTCGTGGCGTCGAGCGGGTTCTTGCCGCCGCTGATGCGCAGGAAACCCGCGGCGTTGAGGTATGCCTTGGGTCCCAGCTTGGGGACCTTCTTGAGCTGGCGGCGATCGGTGAAGGCACCGTTTTCCTCGCGGTAGGCCACGATGTTCTTGGCCACGCTCGGCGTGATGCCCGATACGTATCCCAGCAGGCTCGCGCTCGCGGTGTTTACATCGACGCCCACACGGTTGACGACGTCCTCCACCACGTGGCCCAGCGTGCGCGAGAGCTCGGCCTGGTCAAGGTCGTGCTGGTATTGGCCCACGCCGATGGACTGGGGCGGAATCTTGACGAGCTCTGCCAGCGGGTCCTGCAGGCGGCGGCCCAGGCTCATGGCGCCACGCACGGTGACGTCCAGGTCGGGGTATTCCTGGCTGGCGAGCTCGGAAGCCGAGTACACCGATGC
Organism: uncultured Collinsella sp.; assembly: GCA_900555355.1. Taxonomy (GTDB): domain Bacteria; phylum Actinomycetota; class Coriobacteriia; order Coriobacteriales; family Coriobacteriaceae; genus Collinsella. The sequence goes on along the minus strand of USKV01000040.1, from coordinate 6,301 downwards.
GCCGGCCTCGTTGACGATGGTGTATCGCAAGTTGGGCGCCTGCTCGGCAATGAACTCCGAGACGACTTCCTCGGTCTCGCGGCTGGCGGTGCCGTTGCCGATGACGATGGTGTTGACGTCGTCCTTCTTGACGAGGCGGGCGAGCTCGCGCTTAGTGCCGGCGACGTCGTGGCGCGGCTTGGTGGGGTAGACCACGCCGTGGTCGAGCAGCTTGCCGGTCTCGTCCATGACGGCGACCTTGCAGCCGGTGCGGTAGCCCGGATCGAGCGCGAGCACGCGGGCGCCGCGCACGGGGCGTGCCGAGAGCAAGCCCTCAAGGTTCTTGGCAAAGACGTTGATGGCCTCGGTCTGGGCGCGAACGGTGAGTTTGGCGCGGGCCTCGCGCTCCAGCGAGGGGGCCATGAGGCGCTTGTAGCCGTCGGCGATGGCGGCATCGAAGATGGGAGCAAACACGCCCTGACGACGGGGCCAACGGCTTCCAAGGCGTGCCGTGGCGTCGGCGCTGTCGACGTTCACACGCACGCGGAGCTTGCCCTCGCGCTCACCGCGGTCGATAGCCAGCACGCGGTGGTTGGGTATACGGCGCAGCGGCTCGTCAAAGTTGTAGTACGGCTCGTAGGGAGTCTTCTCGGTGGGATCGGTGGCCTCGACGACGATATCGGCGGTGTTTTGCGTAAAGGCGCGCAGGTCGGCGACGTTCTCGGGGTCCTCGGCTACCGTCTCAGCCACGATGTCCGCTGCGCCGGCAAGCGCCTTCTCGGGCGTGTCGAAGCCGGCTTCCTCGTTGACGTAGTCCGCGGCGGCGTCGAGCGCGTTGCCCTTGGCCGAGGCCTGCATGATGATCATGTTGGCAAGCGGCTCCAGGCCTGCCTCGCGGGCCTTCTGTGCGCGGGTCATGCGCTTTTTGCGGTAGGGCTTGTAGAGGTCCTCGACACGCTGGAGCTGCGTGGCCTCGCGAATCTGCTGCTCGAGCTCGGGCGTGAGCTTGCCCTGGGCGTCGATGAGCAGAATGACGTCCTCTTTGCGCTGTTCAAGATTGCGCAGGTAGGACAGGCGCTCGTCGAGTGCGCGCAGGGCAACGTCGTCCATGCCGCCCGTTGCTTCCTTGCGATAGCGCGAGATAAAGGGGATGGTGTTGCCCTCGTCGATGAGCTTGACGGCTGCCTCGATGTTGCCAGCCTTAAGGTTGAGCTCGCGGGCAAGCTGGGCGATAAGATCCATGAAACTCCTTGCGGTAAAGGTGCGTTTGCAGCACAGAGCTACCAAGGATACCACCCGTTTCAAAAGACTGTTTTGGGCCCTCGCCACGAAAACGACCTATCTACTACGTTTGAACCGTATGGGTCGACCATCCCCCGGTTTTCAGAAAATACGCAAGCCGTCTACCTGCGCTTTTGATTTTAGGAATATGGTATGTTTGAGGGTGATTGGCTAAACGTAGTAGATAGGCCCATTTCGTGGCGAACGAATCGGGCTGAGGTGCAAAATGGCCCCTGCCTCAGAAAAATCGTCGGCAAGGTAGCAAAAGGCCCCGCGGGCAGGAGGCTGCTCGCGGGGCGAAGAAGAGGGGCTTATTTGTGGCGGACCAAGGCGCTCAGCGGGGAGTTTGCCGCGGCCCGCTCTTAAGGCATTACAGCTCGACGAGCTGGCCGGTCTCGGCGGCCTCCTTGATGGCGTTAAGCAGCGTGAGCGTCTTGACGTTGTCGGCGGGGGTCACGACGGGCTCGACCTCGCGGCGGACAACCTTCACAAAGTGCTTGAGCTGCATCTTGTGTGGCAGTGCCGGGTCGACAGCCGGAATCTCCATCTGCAGCGGCTTGTGCCAGTTGGAGGCGCCGTCGTAGGAGAACTGGTGCAGGCGGGGCAGCGACAGGGCGCCCTTAGTGCCGCCGATAAAGTAGGCGTCGGCGTCGAAGGGGCGATACTGCGGATCCTCGCGAGCGGTTGCCTCCCAGTTCCAGGGGCTGGCGGTGGCGTCGGAGATGGTCATGCTCGCAAGCGCGCCATCGGCAAAACGGACGTTGACCACGGCGGAGTCCTCGGTCTCAAAACCGCGGGCGGCGCTGGACTGCATGCCCTGGACGGCAACGGGCTCGCCCAGCAGGTAGCGGAGCAGGTCGACGTCGTGAACCAGGTTGACCAGGATCGGGCCGGCACCCTTCTTGCGGCGCCACTCGACGTCGAAGTACTCGTCATTCTTATAGATCATGTAGTGGAAGCTCGACACGGTGAGCTTGCCCAGCTCGCCGGACTCGATGATCTCCTTGGCCTTGTTGACGAAGGGATTGTGGCGACGGTGCTGACCCACGAGCACGGGCACGCCGGCGGTCTCGGCCTCGGCGGCGAAGGCCTGGGCATCCTCGAGGTCGTTGGAGATCGGCTTTTCGACCAACGGCACGATGTTGCGCTTCACAGCCTCGCGGGCAACGCCCAAGTGCAGGTCGTTGGGGGTGGCGATAATGACGGCCTCGGGCTTGACCTCGTCCATCATCTGGGCGGGATCGGTGTAAAACGGTACGCCGGCGGCCTCGGCCGTGGCGCGGGCGCCCTCAAAGGCGTCGGCGATGGCGACGAGCTCGGCCTCGGGCTCCTCGGTGACAAAGCGGATGTGGTTGCGGCCCATGGCGCCGGCGCCGATAACGGCAATGCGGACGGGGTTGAGCTCAGACATTTCGACTCCTTAATACTGGTGACCGGTGGAATGCGACAAAGGGGCTGTCCCTTTGTCGCATCGGTAAAACTAGGCGGACTTCTTCTTGCTGTCGGAGACCATCATGTAGACGGTGAGCACGACGGCGATGGCGGCGATCACAATGGCGCCGTAGAAGGACTGCTGGTAGGCGGCGCTGCCGGCCTCGGCGTGATACAGCACGGCGGTGATGGGCTGGCTGATCCAGGTGGAAGCGGCATAACCCAAAAACATGATGCCGTAGTTGACGCCGATGTTGCTGGTACCAAAGGCGCCACCGGTGAGCGGCGGGTAGATGACGAGCAGGGCGCCAAAGCTAAAGCCGAGCAGAGCGAGCGCCACAAAGAACATGGCCTGCGTAAAGCTCATCGACATGATGACGAGGGCGACGATGGTGACGACAAGGCTGATGAGCAGCGACTTATAGGCGCCGAGCTTGTCGATGATCTGGCCAAAGGACAGGCGGCCGACCAAGTTGGCGCAGGTGTTGACGGAGACCACCACACCGCCGAGGGCGACGGCCGCGGCGCTCGTGGGGTCGGCGAAGAGCTGGACGGCGGCGATGGAGGCAACCTTGCCCACGAGCAGGGTGCCCGCGGTGGCGGCAAAGGCGAAGGTGACGATGAGGACCCAGAAGCGCGGGGTCTTGACCATCTCGCCCGGGGTGAGGTCGCCGAAGGTGCCGGCGTGCGCGCCGCCCTTGGGGGCCTCGAAGCCCTCGGGCAGCCAACCGGCCTCGGGGGCCTTCAGGAACAGGGCGGAGGCGGCAATCGTCACAAAGAAGATGACGCCGAGCGCCTTAAGGGCTCCAAAGATGCCCAGGCTCGGGATGAGCAGCGAGGCGAGCACCGGGGACAGCACGGCGGGGCCGGCGGTCGAAGCGGCCAGGGTGATGCCTGAGGCGAGGCCCTTCTTGTCGATGAACCACTTTTGGCCGGTGGTGAGCGCCGGGTTGTAGCCCAGGCCGTTGCCGATGGCGGCGACGAGCGAGAACCACAGGTAGAACTGCCACGGCTCGGTGACGGTGCCGGACATGAACCAGCCCAGGCCGTAGCACACGGCGGCGGCGATCACGACGTTGCGCGGGCCGATCTTATCGGAGATGCGGCCGGCGAAGATGCCCGTCACGGCCATGATGGTCTGAAAGACCGGGAAGGCCCAGGTAAGAGCGCTGGACCACTCGGGGTAGACGGCGAGCAGGTTCTTGCTCACGACGGAATACAGCGCGATGGAGCTGATGAAGAACATGGTGACGCACGCGGCGGAAAGCACGACGGCGCGACCCTTGTTGGAGTTGGTGGAAGCCATTGGACTCTTTCTAATCGATACGGGGGAGGAGCGGGCGTGTCCGCGGGGCCTCCCTGCCAGGTTGGTTTACTGGTCAGTCGGCTTGGCGACGCCGGACTCATCGGACCAAAGCTCGACACCCTTGTTCTTGAGGTAGTTGTCGGCATAGGCTCGGCGGCCGCCGGGCTTGGCGGTGAGGTCGCCCATCATGTTGGAGAAGCCGCCGTCGACCTTGATGGCGTCGCCGGTGGTAAAGTCCGAGCGCTTGGACGCCAGGAACATGACGGCGTTGGCGATATCGCTGACCTCGCCGATGCGGCGCGTGGCGATCAGGCGGCTGCGGCTCTTTTCGACCTCGGGGTCGGCGTAGAAGTTGGTCGACATGGGGGTCTTAACGAAGCAGGGCTCGACGCAGTTGGAGCGGACGCCGTAGGGGCCCCATTCGGCAGCCAGCATCTTGGACATCATGTTGACGCCCGCCTTGGTGGAGCTGTACACGCCCGAGAACGTCTCGGGGGAGTGGCTGGCAACGGTCGAGATGTGCACCAGGCGGCCCTGGCCGGCCTTGATCATCTCGCGACCAAAGCGCTGTGAGGTGATGAAGTAACCGGTGAGGTTGACGTTGAGCACCTGCTCCCAGTCGGAGAGCGGCAGGTCCTCCATAGCGGCAAAGCGCAGGATGCCGGCGGTGTTGACGAGGACGTCGACGCGGCCGAAGTCGGCGATGGTGGCATCGACGGCGGCCTGAACCTCGGCCTCGTCGGTGGCGTTCATCTTGTAGCCCTCGGCGTGGATGCCAAACTCGGCGGCGAGGTCGGCGGCTGCGGCCTTGACCTTTTCCTCGTCCAGATCGAGCAGGACGACGTTGGCGCCGTTGCGGGCGAACTCGCGGCAAATCTCGACGCCCATACCGCCGAGTGCGCCGGTCACGGCGCAGACATCGCCCTCGAGCTTAAGCCAATTGCTCATAGGAACTTCCCTTCTTGTGCCTCCCGGTGGGTCGCTCCCATTAACCGACCCACGTGGTTTTCGCTGGTTATCGTATGCTTTGCATTTGCGCAGGTGAATTGCATATTTGTTAGAATGGCGTTAACCGTAGGTTTATAGCTTGCAAGACGATGCGCCTTTAATTGAGTGTGTGACCTGCCAAAACAACCCCCTTCGGCAGTTCATTGCCATGCGTCTAGAAACAGGAGATTGACGTGTACGATCGACGACTCGAGGCCATATCGGCCGCCGCGGAGCTGGGAAGCTTCTCGCGCGCGGCGGCAAAATTGCGCGTGTCGACTCCGGCGCTCGTCAAGCAGGTGTCGGGCTTCGAGGCCGAGTTCGGCATCACACTGTTCGAACGCTCGCACTCGGGCGTCAAGGTGACGCCGGCCGGCGCACTGCTGGTGGACGACGCGCGCTCGATCATGCGGCAGTCCGAGGACGCGCTGCGCCGCGCCCGACGCGCGGCGGGCGAGGGCGGTGCCGTGCGTCTGGGTGTGTCGATGATGTGCCCGGGGCGCCAAACGCTGTCGATGTGGTCGGGCGTACACGAGCTGGAACCGTCGCTGCGATTTGAGATCGTGCCGGTAAGCGACCTCTATGACGAGTGCGAGACCGTCATGCGCAGCTTGGGCCGCGAGGTCGATGTGGTGCAGTCGAGTTTTTCTACCCCACGCTGGGGTGATGCCTGCCAAAGGCTCCGCATTGTCAACGTGCCGTTTTATATCGACCTGCCGCGCACGAGCCCGCTGGCGCGCAAGAATCGCATTACGGTCGCCGACTTGGAGGGGATGCGTCTGCGCGTACTGCGCCACGGCAACGACGCCATGGACAGCCTGCGCATCGACCTTTTGGCCGACGGCGGCGTGGACGTGATCGATGTGGATAGCTTTGACTTTGCGCTCTTTAACGAAGCCGAGGAAAAGGGCGACGCGGTGCTCACCTGCGGCGCATGGTCGGGGGTACACCCGGCCTTTGTGGGCGTGCCGTTTCTATGCGGGCGAGAGGTGCCGGTCTTTCTGCACTACCCGCTCGAGCCCACCCTCCAAGTACAAAAATTCGTCAACGCCATGGCCCAACTCCTCAACTAGCTCATTTGGGACGGGGCTTTTTTAGCCACTTTTGGCGTCCTACCTGCGCAATGCGAAAAATGCGAAAAATGACTGCAAATCGGTTACGCATGATTTTGCTTTTGCCCTGGGCTGGTTGTAGAATCAAAAAACTTAAACGTACTACTTGTGCAGCTTGCGCCAAAGCTCGGGCTGCGGCTGGGGGTGCGCCTGTGCAGGGTCCTTTCGGTCATATAGCGTCGATGCACCGCACCTTTGTGATGTT
>USKV01000039.1 GCA_900555355.1 uncultured Collinsella sp. | reverse complement strand
ATGGACAATCCCCTACCTCCCGCGCAACGCCTTGAGCTTGGCCAGCGCATCGGGACTTAGGCGACTGCCCAGGGTCATCTTGATCTGCGGAGCTTCCTCTGCCTCGTGAACGTCGTTATCGATCTGTTTGATCTCGTCCACCAGCATGCGGCTCGATATGCGCGTGACACCCTTGCCCATGACGACGGCCTGAATCGTGCCGTCGCTCGACACCACGGAGCACGCGCGGCCTTCCTCGCGTGCCTCGATGCAGAGCTTCTGCACCACGGTATCGGCCGATACGCCCGTCGGCGAAAACTCGATGCGCACGCCACGGGCCGGCAGGTTGGGGCGCTCGCTGGAGATATTGCCCGCACCGTCAAACACGATCACGGCCTCGTAGTGGCCCTGGGCAAACGCCGCAACATCGTTGATGAGCGCGGTGCGCGCCATATCGTGAACGTCGCTGGAATACGGATCGTCGGAATGGTCGTAGACGAGCTTTTCGTAGCGCGGCGTGCAGTGAATCACATTGTAACCGTCGACCACCAGCAGCTCAGGCTTATTGGAGTGCACCGTCGAGACTGGGTCGGCGATAGCCTGCGCAAACGCATTGCCGCCCACGCCATAGGTCGCAGCCGAAACAATCGGCTTGGCCGAGCCCTCGCCAAAGCGCTTGGCCTTGGACTTGGCGCGGTTCTTCTTGGACATGCGCTACTCCTCCCCCATGAGCTCGCCGGCATTGCGGCGCAGCCACTCAAAGCACAGCGCCGTTGTCGCCTGGGCCACGTTGAGACTCTCGGTCATGCCGCGCTGGGGAAGCTTGGTCAAAAAGTCGCATTTCTCAAGCACCAGGCGCGAGATGCCGTCGCCCTCGGAGCCCATGACGAGCGCCACGCGACCCTCGAAGGGAGCATCCCAGCAACTGCCTTCGGCGTGCTCAGAGGCACCGCCCACCCAAAAGCCAGCGGCCTTGAGGTCATCGAGCGCACGGGCGATGTTGGGCACCTGCGCGATAGGCAGATGCATGACGGCGCCGGCTGAAGTCTTGTAGCTGCCCACGGTCACGCCGGCGGCACGCTTGTTGGCGATGATGACGCCGGCCGCGCCCACAACCTCGGCGGAGCGCACGATGGCGCCAAAGTTGCCGTCGTCAGTCACGTGGTCGAGCACCACGACAAGTGCCGGGCCCTCGCCTGCGCGGTCGAGAATATCGGCGACATCGGCATAGGGGAAGTTGCCAACCTCGAGCGCGATGCCCTGGTGGGCGCCATGGCTCGACAGCGCGTCGAGCTGCGCGCGCGGCACATACTTAATGCGGACACCCGCGGCGTTGAGGTCGTCGACCAGGCGCGACAAGGCGGCATCGCGCTCCCCGCCCTCGGCAATGAGCGCGCACTTGATGGGAAAACCAGTGCGTAGCGCCTCGGCGGCAGCACGACGACCTTCGATAAACTCGCCCTTGGGAGCCTGGACAGCGTCGCGGTTGCGATCGCGCTGCGGACGTGCGGCCTGAGTGCGATCACGCTGGCCCTTGGGAGCGGCAGCGCGGTCATTGCGGCGAATCGGACGCGAGCCAGAAGCGGCCTGCTTGCCGCCACGAGGCGCACGCTTGCGATTGTCGGCCATAAAGTGACCTCCTAAATACAACTATCAAACGAAACAAAATAAACAACCGCCCATGAATATTAATTCGGGCGGTCGGTACGGGTTTTCCAAGTGCCCGAGATTGCCGTGAAAGAGGAGCGACGCGTACTTGAGTACGCGAGCGACGGTTTGAACGGCAAGGTCGGGTGCTTGGGAAACCCGCGGGGATTAGAGAGATTTGATACGGGTGCCGGCGGCGGTGTCCTCGATCGTCAGGCCCAGATCCTTGAGCTGGTCGCGGATGGCGTCGGCCAGATCCCAGTTCTTGGCGGCGCGGGCCTCGGCGCGGGCCTCGAGAATCTTGGCAGCGGCCTCGTCCACGTCGTCACCCGTGTAGGCAACCAAACCGGCGGCAACGCCCAGCAGGCCCAGCGGCAACTCGACCTTGGGCTCGGGGAGCTCAACGCCAAGCGTATCGAGCAGCTCGGCCAGCGTGTCGGCGGCGGCAAGCGCGGCGGCCTTGTCGGCAGCGTCGCCCGCCTGCTCCAGGTACTGGTTGCACTCGGTCACAAAGCCAAAGACGACACCCATGGCACCAGCGGTGTTAAAGTCGTCGTCCATGCACTCCTTAAAGGCAGCACGAGTCTCAGCGGCCTTGGCGGCAAATGCCTCGGCGGCAGCCACATCGGCATCGGCCGTCGCATGGTTCGCGGCCCAGCGCAGGTTCTCGACCGTACCGGCGATACGCGTGAGCGAGTTCTCGGCACCCTCCAGGCGCTCCCAAGAAAAGTCGAGCGGCGAGCGATAGCTCGTCTGCAGCATCAGCAGGCGCAGGGCGGCAGCGGAGTGCTGCTCGAGGACCTCGGCCAGCGTAAAGAAGTTGCCGAGCGACTTGGACATCTTCTCGCCGTCGACCAGTAGCATGCCCGTGTGCATCCAGGTGTTGGAGAAGCCCTGGTGCCAGGCGCAGGTGGCCTGGGCGCACTCGTTCTCGTGATGCGGGAAAGCAAGGTCGGAGCCGCCGCCGTGGATGTCGATCGGAGTGCCCAGGTAGCGATGCACCATGGCGGCGCACTCGGTGTGCCAACCGGGACGGCCCTCGCCCCAGGGGCTCGGCCAGCTGGGCTCGCCGGGCTTGGCGGCCTTCCACAGGGCAAAGTCGAGCGGGTCGTTCTTGTCCTCGTTCTCCTCGATGCGTGCGCCAACCATAAGGTCGTCGATGTTGCGGCCCGAGACCTGGCCATAGTTGGGATCGCTGCGCACGGCAAAGTACACGTCGCCGTTATCGGCGGCGTAAGCGTGGCCCTGCTCGATGAGCGTCTTAATCATGGCGATCATGGGGCCGATCTCCTTGGTGGCACGGGGGCGCACATCGGGATCAAGCACGTTGGCAGCGCGCATGACGCCAATAAACTTGTCGGAGAACTCCGTCGCGACCTCGGCGGCCGTACGGCCCTGCTCGTTGGCGCGCTTGATGATCTTGTCGTCGACATCGGTGAGGTTCTGGGCGAACGTGACCTCGTAGCCGCTCGCGATGAGCCAACGGCGGATCACGTCAAAGCTGATGAACGTGCGGGCGTTGCCGATGTGGATGTTGTCGTAGACCGTGGGGCCGCACACGTACATGCGGACCTTGCCGGACTCGATGGGCTGGAACTCTTCCTTTTTATGGGTAGCGCTGTTGTAGATACGCATTCGTTACTCCTTAACAGTTTTCTGTAGCAGGCAGACGGCCCAGGCGCCAATTCCCTCGCCTTGACCTTCCCAACCGAGCTTTTCGGTCGTGGTGGCGGCGACGCCCACGTTTTCGACGTCAACGCCCAGGGCATGGGCAAGGTTGGCGCGCATGGCATCGCGGTGCGGGGTGATCTTGGGTTGCTGACAGGCAATGGTGCAATCGGCATCGACAAACTCGAAGCCCAGCTCGCGCGCATAGCCCATCACGCGAGCGAGCAGCACCATCGAATCAGCACCCTCATAGGCGGGGTCGGTATCGGGGAATAGCTTGCCGATGTCTCCCCCGCGGCAGGCGCCCAGAATGGCGTCGGCCAACGCGTGCGCGAGCACATCGGCATCCGAGTGGCCCAGCAGGCCGCACTCGTAGGGAATATCAACCCCGCCGATGATACATCGACGCCCCTCCACCAGACGGTGAACGTCGTAGCCATGGCCAATGCGCAGGTTACTGAACATGGGGAAGGTCCTCTCCCTCGGCCATGCGGCCAAGCAGAATCGCGGTTACGGGACGCAAGTCCTCGGGCACCGTCACCTTAAGGTTATCGCGCGGGCTCTGGACGCAGCGGACGCGTCCTCCCATGCGCTCGACCAGTGACGAATCGTCCGTACCGATAAAGCCCTCGGCAATCGCCGCAGCATGGGCGCGCTTCATGGCGTCGACGCTAAAGATCTGCGGCGTCTGCGCGGCCCAATAGAGTTCGCGTGGTGGCGTCTCAACGATATTATCGCCGTCGACGATCTTGAGCGTATCGATCGCGGGCTGGCCGCACACGACACCGTCGAGGGCACGGTCGCTCACGAGCACGTCGATAGCATGGTCGATGGCCTCGGTGGTAATGAGCGGGCGGGCGCCGTCGTGAATGGCGACGTATTCAAAGCCTGCCGGGACCGCATGCACGCCGGCTCGGGTGGAATCCTGGCGGGTATCGCCGGCATCGGCAAAGCTGATGGGCGTGTCATAGTCAAACGGGTCGATTGCCAGGCGGCGCATCTCGGCACGACGCTCGGTAGGACACACCACCACGATGTGACCGACCTTTTCGCTCCGATCAAACGCGCGGATGGACCAACTCATAAGCGGACGACCCGCCACGTTAACGAGCTGCTTGCCGCCGGGGTTTCCAAAACGCTGGCCGCTGCCGCCGGCAACGACCACGGCGCATACGGGCGCCATTATGCGTTCCCTTGCTTGGTGCCCTTCATGCGGTACAGCGAGTCCGCAAGAATGGCAGGGTTGTTGACGCCAAAGTCGCCCAAGCGCTCCGGATCCTCGCTGATGTCGTCCATGAGCTCCTGCAGCGAGCCGTACTCGTCGACGATCTTCTCGGCCACGCCGTCGCGCACGACGGACACACGCGAAAGCGTGCGCAGGCCCAGCGGCGTCATGACGGAGTCCTCGTCCAAGTCGTCATAGCCCAGAACTGCCGCCACGTGCTGCGGGTCGGACAGGTCCTTAGGCGTCATACGGGCAAGCTCGGCGCGGATCTTCTCGGCGTTGGCCTCAGAGGAATCGCTTGCGTAGTCGCGGATCATCAGGTCGTATTCGGTATCCATGCTGGAGCCCGCGAGCTGCTCGAGCTGCATCTGCACGAGCTTGCCCTGGTTGCCCAGCTTGACGATGCAATCCTTAAGCTCGGTCTTTGCCTGCTGCATGATCTCGAAACTCGAGAAGATGCCAGTGATGTCGGCGAGCGTAACGTAGTCGTCGAGCTCGAGGGCCGTCAGGCGCAGCAGGGAGCGGTCGAGCGACTGACGGGTGGTCTGGAGCGTGGCGACGAGCTGGTTGACCGAGCTCATGATGGTGGTGACGGGCTGGATCTCGTAGCTCTTGCCGTGAACGTACACGTTGACGACGGCGCGACGAGCCGAAACCGAGATCACGATGGCATCAGTGAGCACCGACATGCGAGCGGCAGTACGGTGACGCATGCCCGTCTCACTCGTGGCGAGCGAGGGATCGGGATTGAGATGGAAGTTGGCGCGCAGGATCTGGGTGAGGTCGCCATCGATAACGATGGCGCCGTCCATCTTGGAAAGCTCGAACAAGCGGTTCGAGGTAAACGAAATGTTGAGCGGGAAGCCGTCGTTACCGGCGGCGAGCACGTTTTCGGTGTCGCCGACGCAGATAAGGGCGCCCAGGTGACCGGCAATGATCATGTCGAGGGCGGTGCGGATCGGCTGGCCGGGGGCAGTCAGGCGAATAGCCTGTTCCATACGCTTTTGCAGCTCGTTCTTATCCAAGGCATCGCTCCCATCGTATACGCTCCATAAACGCTAAATAGTTTCTCACGGTTTGTCCCCGCGGCGCTTGCGAAATACGATGCTTACAGAATGAGCGAACACAGCTGAGAGCCCCAATCCAAATGAGCTGCTTATGTGGTAGCATCGGGATTCGCATAAATGAGGGAGTAGTCGCGTGATCGGGTTCGCCTCCGGTGGCGCGGCAAGTCAACACACTGGCCGATGCGGCCTGGCTTGCCTTAATGAACGAGACTCGTGGCTGTGCGCGCAACGCGTACGCCACGGGTCTTTTTTGTTACTCCCCCAAGAGGTACACGCGGGCCCGCCCGCAGAGAGGAAGCCAGACTATGGGACTCGCAGAGCTCGTGTTGCTCGCCGTTGGCCTTTCGATGGACGCCTTTGCCGTTTCCATCTGCAAGGGCCTTGGCATGAAGAAGCTCAACCTTAAAGTCGCCGTGGTGCTCGGCCTGTTCTTTGGCGGCTTTCAGGCCGGCATGCCCGTAATCGGATGGGCGCTCGGCAGTCAATTCATGGGCACCATCGGACCCATCGACCATTGGATCGCCTTTATCCTATTGGCCTTTATCGGCGGCAAAATGCTGTGGGAAGCCTTTACCGAGGACGAGGATGAAGGCGACGGCAAGGATGCCGAAAAGATTGACCTGGGCGAGTACCTGATCCTCGCCATCGCCACCTCAATCGACGCCCTGGCCGTGGGCATCTCATTTGCTGCGCTCTCGGTTTACATCGTTCCCGCTGTATCGCTTATCGGCGTCACAACGTTTATCTTCTCCGTCGCCGGCGTGGCGATCGGCCACACCTTTGGTGCGCGCTACGAAAAGCCCGCCACCATCGTGGGTGGCGTCGTGCTCATCCTCATTGGGCTTAAGATTTTGCTTGAGCATCTGGGGATTCTCGCGATATAAAAAACGCCTCTCATAAGCTCAACGTCAACATAGAGGCCTCTGCAGAGTTTTGCATGAGGCCTTTTCGTGCAGACTTTTGCATGTCATACTAATATGCAAAAGTCTGCACGTTAGGAGATCGCCGTGGATACCCTTCCCATCACCACACCGCGCCAAGCTGGCATCTACGTGCGCCAGGCACGCGAGGCGCAGGGAATCACCCGTGCGACCCTCGCTAAAAAGGCCGGTGTTTCGGAGCGCCTGCTCGCATCGCTCGAGCTGGGAGATGCCACGGGCATTCGGCTCGACAAGCTGTTGACCGTCTTTAACGCACTCGGCATAGGTCTCTTTGCGCAAAGCGATAACGACTCCATCGCATCGCCCTCCGAACATCCGATGACGATAGCGGACCTCCCTATCGCGAACTCGAATACCCTGCCAAAGCCAAGCGTAGGCAGACGACCCGCTCGACAAGGAACGCCAGCTTTCTATGGTGCCTTGCTGGCCCAAATCGCAGCCGAGCAAGGCCTTTCCGGCACTTCAAACCTCTCCTTTGGCTGCAAGGTTGTGAAATAAATGGCAGAGATGGAACTCGCGACCCTCATTTGTGGCGAAATCGCCGGCACTCTCCGGCAAGACGAGCATGGACTCTGCAGCTTTGCATACGCCCCAACCTATCGCGGAGCACCGTTATCGCTAACAATGCCGCTTTCCAATCGCACATATGGCCATAACATCGTCCGTCCGTTCCTATTTGGCCTTTTGCCCGACAGTCAAGAGCAGCGTCGCGCTATTGCCGCCGAGCATGACGTTGCATCCAACAACCCCGTCGCCCTCTTGTGCCATATCGGTCTTGACTGCGCGGGGGCCGTTCAGTTTTGTCGAGCCGATCAATTAGACGCCGCCCGCGGCAGGGTCTCGGCATACCGCCCGCTTACCAATTCTCAAATCGCTCACAAGCTCAAAGCAATTCGCGATGACGAAAGAGAGACATGGATGGGCTCCAACGAAAGCTGGTCCCTGGGCGGCAATCAAGGCAAATTTGCACTAGCTTGGCATGATGGCCAATGGTGCGAATGTCTAGGGTCATCCCCCACTACCCATATCTTCAAAAATGGTGTCGTTGGGTTCAAACATCAGGCCTTAAACGAATTCGTCTGCATGAAAACAGCTCGGCGTGTTGGCATTCCAACTGCCAACGTCTCCTATTGCACATTTGAAGACGAAGCTGCGCTCGTCGTTGAACGGTACGACAGAATGGTCAATAGCAGCGGAAATATCGAAAGGCTGCATCAGGAGGACTTTTGCCAGGCGCTCGGTGTATTGCCAAGCCAGAAATACACCGCCGACGGAGGACCAACTACACGAGACATCCAAGAACGACTGATTAACACAGTCCCCCACCACATGAATCTTGTGCTTTTTACCTATATGTTGTTCTATAACGCCATTATCGGAGCGCCTGACGCACACGCTAAAAACTACTCGCTCATCCTAGGCAAAGGCACAAACGCGGCGCTCGCACCCATGTACGATGTCGCATCGGGCTTAGCATACGAACGTATGCGGCGAAAAGCGCGCCTCGCCATGAGCGTTGGCGGCGAAAATCGTGTGGGGCGAATCGGTCCAGGCACTATCCGCCGATACCACGGTATGGGCGATCCCGCGCTGGAGGCGGCGCTTACCGATGCCGGGCTATCCGAGAAGTTTTGCTTTGCGACCATGATGGACCTCGCCTACGAGGTACCCATTTGCATGGAAGAGGTCATGGACGAATACGCCGACCTGCCCGGCATGGCGGACCTGCGCGAGCATATGCTCGGCCCCGTCCGCGAAAACTGCCAGCGCACCCTCGACCTCATCAGGGCAGAAATGGACTAGGTGACCGTAATTTCGCAATTATCAAACAAAAGAGGGGGGGCACCCGTCGCAAACGCTCGAATGCCCCCTCTCGTAATGTCATTTGCAATCCGCTAGCACGTGACTCGGACTGCTGCTAGCGCAACCTTTACGCGGCAAGGCGCTTGAGGACGTCGATGAGCAGCTCGTAGAAGCGCTCGGCAGAAGCGAGCTCCATGCTCTCGTCCGGGGTGTGGACATCGGAGAGCGTCGGGCCCACGGCGATGGCGTCCAGGCCGTGCAGGGCCTCGGCAAACAGGCCGCACTCAAGGCCGGCGTGAATGGACTCGATGCGCAGCTCGGAGCCAAAGAGCTCGCGATAGCTCTCGACAAAGACGTCGCGGACCGGCGAATGCTCGGCATAGCTCCAGCCGGGATACTCGAACTCAAACTTGGCGTCGAAGCCCAGGACATCGGCCAGCGTCTGCAGACGGTCCTTGAACTCGTTCTGCAGCGAGGTGATCGAGGAGCGCGGGGACAGCATGATCTTGACCTCGTCGTCAGAAGTGGCAACCACACCGATGTTGGAGGAAACCTCGACGGAGCCGTCGGTGGCGACGTTGCGGCGGATCACACCGTTGGGGGCAAGACGCAGGGCGCGAATAAGGGCAAGTGCGGACTTCTCGTCCATGGCCTCGACCTCAGCGTTGTCGGCAATCTCAACCGTGCAGGTAAA
This sequence comes from uncultured Collinsella sp., assembly GCA_900555355.1. GTDB lineage: Bacteria > Actinomycetota > Coriobacteriia > Coriobacteriales > Coriobacteriaceae > Collinsella. Next base: position 1,226 of record USKV01000039.1, on the reverse strand, counting down.
GCCGGGGTCGAAGACCTCGAGCTCGGCAGTAACGTCGGCGATGATGCCCTTTGCGATCTGGGCCGCGGCCTCGGCGGCAGCGTGGTCGGCGTAGACCAGAACAGCCTTGCACTCACGGTTGATGGCGTTGTCCTTGGTGCCGCCGTTAAAGCTAACGATGGCGGGCTCGCCGGCAACCATCAGGCGGTCGATGATGCGGGCCATGATGAGGTTGCCGTTGCCGCGCTCCAGGTTGATATCGCTGCCGGAGTGGCCGCCCAGCAGGCCGGAGATGTCGAGCGTGAGGGTGCTACCGGTCTTGTGCTCGCGCGCGATCGGGCAGGTGTAGGTAACGACGACACCGCCGGCGCAGCTGACGGTAGCAACGCCCTCTTCCTCGGAGTCAAGGTTAATCATGGTGCGGGCGCTAATCTGGGACTTGTCGAGCGTCTCGGCGCCGACCAGGCCAGTCTCCTCGTCGGTGGTGAATACGCACTCGAGGGCGGGGTGAACGATCGAATCGTCATCGAGAACAGTGAGCATCAGAGCGACGGCAATACCGTTGTCGGCGCCCAGAGTGGTGCCGTTAGCGGTGAGGACGCCGTCCTTGACGACCAGGTCGATACCATCAGTCGTAAAGTCGTGCTCAACGGAGCCCAACTTGTCGCACACCATGTCAATGTGGCCCTGCAGCATCACGGTCGGGGCATTCTCGGCGCCGGCAGATGCGGGCTTGCGAATGATGACGTTGTAGACCTCATCCTGATACACATCGAGACCGCGCTCCTTGGCAAACGCGACCAGGAAATCGCTGATGCCCTTCTCGTTGCCAGACCCACGGGGGATCGCGCTGACCTCCTCAAAGAAATGGAACAGCTGGGCGGGCTCGTAGCCGGTAATCTTGTAGTCCATGGTGCCTCCTTGGCGCAACTGGTTAGACAGTAAGACATGCGACTTGTATATTCCCAGACTTTGCGTGCATAAACCAGTCGAAAACGCCGAGCGCCCTCGCATCATCGGCTAACGGTGGACCGCATAGCGTAACGGTCACAACTTCCGCAGCTCTACAAATCGAGGCGCCCTTTCCGGAGCGCCTCGATTGCGCGTATCAAATTGTCGCCACGCCCTACAGCGCGCCAGAGCCGGCTTGCATCATGCCACCGGGGCCCGAGCTCACGCCGCTGCTCACAGGCGCGGCGTTTCCGGTGTGCGGCGCCGCCGGAGCGGTATCGCCCCCGAGCGCACCC
>USKV01000038.1 GCA_900555355.1 uncultured Collinsella sp. | reverse complement strand
AGCGCTGCGGTGTTTGCGGCACCCGAGCCCGCCGCGCCGGCGTTTCCCATAGCCCCGGCATCCGAGGTTGCGCCCGCGTCTACGCCGGCGCCCGAGCCTATAGACGTCGGCCCGCAAGACGACGAGTCGACCGCCCGCGTTTCCGAGGAGCCCGACTCCCCGGACACCGGTGATTCCGAATCAAACGCCGAGACCGACACCGTCTCTCCCGGTGACACCGCCGAGATCGACGTTGCTGCCGTTGAGGCCAAGCTCAAAGACCCCGGCTCGACCATGAGCTTTGAGCCCCTGACCGAGGAGCGCATCGAGACCGACTCGACCTACGACGCCGGCACCACCACGCAGCTTATGTGGGGCGCCCGTTCCGACGTCGGATGCGTACGCCCGCACAACGAGGACTCCTATCTGGTGCAGTCGCCGCTCTTTTGCGTATGCGACGGCATGGGCGGTCACGCCGCCGGCGAGGTAGCCTCTTCCATCGCCGTCGAGACTATTGCCAAGACGGCCCCGCAGTCCGCCGACGCAGCGCGCCTGGCCGCAGCCGTCGAGGCCGCCAACGCCGCCGTGATCGAGGCCGCCCTCAACGGCCTGGGCAAACCCGGCATGGGATGCACGGCCACCTGCGCCTACATCGAAAACGACACGCTCGCCATCGCCCACGTGGGCGACTCTCGCGCCTATCTGCTCCACGAGGGCACGCTCATCCGCGTGACCCGCGACCACTCCTACGTGGAGGAGCTCGTGGACGCCGGCGAGATCACGGAAGACGAGGCTCGCGTCCACCCCAACCGCTCGGTCATCACCCGCGCGCTGGGCTCGGATCCCGCCATGTATGCCGACCACTTTACCCTGCACATCGAGGAAGGCGACCGCCTGATCCTGTGCTCCGACGGCCTCTCGAGCATGATTCCCGATAGCGATATCGAGAACATCGCCACGCAGTCCTCAACCGCGCAAATCTGCGTCGACAACCTAGTGGACGCGGCGCTTGCCGCCGGCGGCCACGACAACGTGACCGTAGTAGTCGTTGACCTGGTTGACGATGGCGTTATGCGCGAGGCGCAACGCGTGCGTCGCCGCAACGTTACTATCGCCGCCATCCTGGCCCTCGTCTTTGTGCTGGCAGCTGGCATCTGGGCCTACACGGGTGTCACCGGCTCGTACTACCTGGGTACCTACCAGGGCAATGTCGCCGTCTGGCGCGGCCTACCCGGCAAGCCACTCGGACTCAAGCTCCACTGGCTCGAAAGCGAAACCAGCATCAAGCTGTCCGACCTGCCCGAAGACACGCAAAACCGCCTCAAGGTGGGCATTCCGCAAACAAGTGTCGACGATGCGCAGGACACGATATCCAAGTACCGCCACCAGATCGACGAGGAGCAGACCCGCCAGGTGATCGACGCGCAAACGATTCGCGACAACACCAATCAGGGATCGACCTCCGAATCAGATTCCGAGAAAACCGCCGAACAGTCCGCCGAGGCCGAAGCCTCCGAAAAGAATTAGAAAGGGAGTGCCGCTTATGAGTCGCCGCAACACCGAACTGCTCTTGCTCATCGCCTCGGCGTTCCCCGTCATCCTGCTGTATGCGATGTACGTGCTCACCGCGGGCGCCGCTATCTCCTTTGAGACGCTCGCCGTGCCGATCGGCCTCTTTGCCGCCTTCGCCGCGGCACATATCGCCGTGCGCATCTTGGCGCCCGGCGCCGACCCCGCCATCCTACCCATCGTATTTATACTTTCGGGCATCGGCATCACGTTCGTGACACGCCTCGCCCCCGCTCTCGCCATCTCACAGCTCATCATCCTGTTTATCTCGGTGGCGCTCATGGTGGGAACGCTTGCACTGGTCAAAAACCTCGACGTGGTCATGCGCTACAAGTACACCTTTGGCATTATCGGCATCATCCTGCTGATGCTGCCGATCTTTATCGGCACCACGATCTCGGGCTCCAAGCTGTGGATTCGCATCGCGGGCTTCACCATCCAGCCCGGCGAGTTCGCCAAGGTCTTCATCGTCTTGTTCCTGGCAGGCTATCTGGCCGAGAACCGCGAACTGCTCTCCATCTCCAACCGCAAGATCTTGGGCCTCAAGATTCCGCGCTTCCGCCTGCTGCTGCCGCTGTTTGCCGTGTGGGGCGTGTGCCTGCTCATCGTCGTCTTCGAACGCGACCTGGGCTCGGCCGTCCTGTTCTACACCATCTTTTTGCTGATGCTCTATGTTGCCACGGGACGCTTTTCGTACGTCATCATCGGCCTTGCGCTGCTGGCCGTTGGAGCCGTGGGCGCCTACAAGTTCCTGTCGCACGTGCAGGTGCGCTTTCAGGTCTGGGTCGATCCGTTTAAGGATGCCCAGGGCCAGGGCTACCAGATCGTACAGTCACTTTACTCACTGGCTGACGGCGGCCTGGTTGGCGTCGGCATCGGCAACGGCATGGCAAACAACATCCCCGTCGTCGAGTCCGACTTCATCTTCTCGGCCATCGGCGAGGAAATGGGCCTTTTGGGCGGCGGCGCCGTGCTCATCCTGTTTATGCTCTTTGCCGTGCGTGGCCTCACCACAGCTGCCCGCGCAAAGTCCGACCTTGCCGCCTTTAGCGCCACCGGTCTTACGGCAGCCATCAGCTTCCAGGCCTTCTTGATCGTGGGCGGCGTAACCCGCCTGATCCCGCTGACCGGCGTCACCCTGCCCTTTATGAGCCAGGGCGGCTCCTCGCTACTGGCAAGCTTTATCATCGTCGCACTCCTGCTACGTGCCGGTGACGAGGCGACCGGACGCGAGGCCGAGCTTACCGGCACCGGCACCATGGCCGCCATCACCGATGACCAGGTCGCATCCGCCGCTGCCCCGACCGGTACGCGCTTTGCCAACGCACCTTCCTACAGCCACGGCAGCCACTCCGCGAGTTCTCGCATGCGTCGTCGCCTGCTCGACACGCCTGAATCCGGCGTGCTCGGCCGCGTTGCGCTTGCCAACCGTCTAACCCGCGCGGTGCTCGCCTTTACGGCGCTGTTCGCCATCCTTATCGGCAACCTCACCTATGTCCAGGTCATCAAGGCGAAGGACTACCAGGACATGCCGACCAACAACCACACCATCGCCCGCTCCAAGTACATCCAGCGTGGCTCCATCATCACGTCCGACGGCGTGACACTAGCCGAGTCGCTGCAGCAGGAGGACGGCACCTACGCCCGCTCCTACCCCAACGGCAACATGGCCGCGCACGTGGTGGGCTACGTGAGCCAGCAATACGGCACCGCCGGCATCGAGAGCGTCATGAACGATACGCTCACCGGCTCCAAGGATTACTCCAGCTGGAACAACGCCATCGCGTCGCTCGCGGGCCAGACCCAGCCGGGCAACACCGCCAAGCTCACCATCGACTCGCGTATCCAGACGGCTGCTGAGCAGGCGCTCAAGGGCTTTAAGGGCGCTGTAGTGGTCATCGACCCGCGTACCGGCGCGGTGCTCGCATGTGCCAGCTCGCCCACCTACGACAACACCAACATCGATGCCCTGATGCAGTCGGGCGGTGGCGAGGACGGCTCCATGTACGACCGCGCCATGGACGCGCTCTACACCCCGGGCTCGACCTTTAAGGTCGTCACGCTCTCCGCGGCGCTCGAAACCGGCACCGCCAGCCTTACCAGCACGTACCAGGCGCCCGGCTCCATGGACATCGGCAACGCGCCGGTCACCAACTATGCCAACGAGAGCTACGGAACCATCAGCCTGCAGCAGGCCTTCGCCGTGTCGTCTAACGTCGTCTTTGGCCAGGTGGCCAACGAGGTCGGCGCCAACTCGCTCGTCCAGTTTGCCAACGCCTTTGGCTACGGTCAAAAGCTCGGTCAGGATCTGACCACCGCGGCTTCCATCATGGCCGACCCGTCGCTTATGACCGAGTGGGAGACCGCTTGGGCAGGCGCCGGCCAGCCCGTCGGCATGGACCACACACCTGGCCCGCAGACCACCGTCATGCAGAATTGCGTGATCGCTGCCGCTATCGCCAACAGCGGCGTGGTCATGGACCCGTTCTTTGTGTCCCAGATACTCGCCCCGGACGGAACCGTGGTTAAGACCACGCAGTCCCGCTCGCTGGGCCAGGCTGTCAGCTCTGCCACGGCCGACCAGGTCAAGCAGGCCATGCTCGCCGTCGTCCAGTCCGGTACCGGCACCGATGCCCAGATTCCGGGCGTCAAAGTTGTCGGTAAGACCGGTTCGGCCGAGACCGGCGGCACCAACGTCAACTCTATGTTTGTTGGCTTTGCACCTTACGATTCACCCACGGTTGCCATCTCGGTGGCCCTGGAGGATTACGACAAACACGACGTCAAGGCGGCCAAGATTGCCGGCATCGTCCTGACCGCGGCGCTCGCCGCACAGGGAGCGTGATGCCCGTGATCAAAGCGGATACTTGGGGCACGCCGCGGCCGATGAGCTAGCGGCAACGCGCCACACGGCCCCAGCGGCCACACATTTGGTACTACACACATCGTTGAGCGAATAGTTATGTTAGGAGCAGGAATGGAACAGAGGGTCCTCGGGGGAAGATACCTCCTTAAGGATAAGGTGGGAACGGGCGGTATGGCGACCGTCTTCCGTGCACAGGATCAGGTCCTCGACCGCACGGTTGCCGTCAAGATCATGCTGCCGCAGTATGCCGGCGACGCCACCTTCGCCGCCCGCTTTAAGCAGGAGGCCCAGGCAGCAGCCGGTCTCTCCTCCCCTTATATCGTGGGCGTCTACGATTGGGGCAAGGACGGCGACACCTATTACATCGTCATGGAGTACCTGCGCGGTACCGACCTTAAGAGCGGCATCAAGAGCCACGGCGCCCTCGGCCCCAAGAAGGTCGCCCAGATCGGCTCGCAGATCAGCTCCGCGCTTTCAGTCGCACACAAGCACGAGATCATCCACCGCGACATTAAGCCGCAGAACATCATGGTGCTGCCCGACGGCAACATCAAGGTGATGGACTTTGGCATCGCGCGCGCCAAGAACAGCCACCTCACGCAAGACAACAACGTGCTGGGAACCGCCCACTACGTCAGCCCCGAGCAGACCCGTGGTCAGGACCTCGGCCCCACCTCGGATATCTACTCGCTGGGCGTCGTGATGTATGAGTGCGCCACCGGCCGCGTTCCCTTTGACGGTGACGACGCTATCTCGGTCGCACTCAAGCAGGTCAACGAGCTGCCTATTCCGCCGAGCCAGATCAACTCCGGTGTCGACGCCGACCTTGAGCGCATCATCCTCAAGTGCATGGAGAAGGACCCCGCAAACCGCTTCCAGACCGCCGACGAGCTGCGTCAGGTGCTCAACAGCTACCTGTCGGGCCGTGCCGTCAACGTCTCGGAGCCCACGCGCATCATCGGTGCCCCCGGTGAGCTGGGCGCCACCAAGACTCGCGAGCTTTCCGATCAGACGCGCGCCATGGTGCGTCCCGTCTCGGGCGTGAGCGGCCAAAATACCGCCCGCAGCTCGGTTTCGGGCTCCACCGGCTCCTACGAGGTCGAAAAGCCCAAATCCAACAAGAACAAGATCATCGCCGCCGTGGTGGCAGCCGTTGCCGTCATCGGCATCGTGGTGGCCTTTGCCACAGGACTCTTTGGCGGCGAGCAGGTCACCGTGCCCGATGTGCTGGGCAAGGACCAGCAGACTGCCGTCGAGCTGATCAAGGAAGCTGGCCTCGAGGTCGGCACCATCGACCAAAGCTACAACGACGATGTCGACGAGGGCAAGGTCGCCGAGCAGACGCCCAACGGCAACACCAAGAAGACCAAGGGCACCAAGGTGAACCTGGTAATCTCCAAGGGCCCCAAGCCCTCCGAAAAGGTTGAGGTTCCCAAACTTGTCGGCCTGACCAAGGACCAAGCAGAAGCCGCACTGGCAAGCGTTGGCCTGAAGGGCAACGCCTCCGAGGAGGCCAACGAGGCTGATGAGGGCCAGGTCTTTGAGCAGGGCACCGAAGCCGGTAAGGAAGTCGCGAAGGGCACGACCATCTCGTACAAGGTCTCGAGCGGCCCGGATACCACGTCCGTCCCCGACCTGACCGACATGACCGAGGCCCAGGCGCGCAACGCCCTCGATATGGCAGGCTTTGGCGTCGACGTGAGCTACCAGGAGAACGACTCGGTTACCGAGGGCACCGTGATCAGCTGGAACCCCAGCGGCAAGCAGAAGCCCGGCGCCACGATTACCGTCGTCATTGCCAAGAAGTCCGGCAAGGCCACCGTCCCGGGCAACCTGTACGGCAAGAGTATTTCCGCCGCCGTTACCGCGCTCAACAACGCCGGTTTCTATAACATCGGCTTCTGTGACCAGAACGGCAATCCCGTGAGCGGTAACGAGGATGCCACCGTTACGGGCGTCTCCCCCACCGGCAAGCAGTCCACCGACAGCACGATCACGCTGACGGTCGCACTTTCTGGCTCCACCTCGGGTGACGATTCCGGCACGACGACTAACTAGTCGACAACCCATCACCTGCAGCGGCTATGGCCGCAAACATATTCGCTCAGAAGCGCCCGCTTGCTCCCCGGCAAGCGGGCGCTTTGTTTATCGACAGGCCAGGGCTCCATAGCAACACAAAGAGGCCCGCAAAAACAAGCCTCCCAGGTGACAACAGAATATGTAATGCAGTAATTACTAGCCGCAGAACTTCACCATGGTCTCGACCACGAGCTTCTCGGAGTTGAGCTGCTGTATCATGATGCCCTGCTGGAACAGCGGGATGTTGGCGCGCGTGCGCTCCGGATCGGAGTGCTCGACGAACTCCTTCTTATCCAAGGTGCAGACCGAGCGCGACAAAACGACTTCGAAGCGACCCATTACGGCATCGCGCATGCGCTACAATCTCGGTTAATCTGTTAACCACCCGAAAGCAGCAGGAGGCCCCATGCCCACACCAGGCAAGCGCCCATCCATGCGCCAGATTGCCGTCGCGGCCGGCGTATCCGTCGCCACGGTCTCCCACGTCATCAACGGCAGCGGCCGTTTTTCCGAAGACACCCGCAAACGCGTGGAAGCCGCCCTAAAGGAATACGGCTACGTCACGAACATGGCGGCGAAGAGCCTCCGTATGGCCCAGTCCCGGACCATCGGCATGATCGTGCCGGACATCTCCAACGACTTCTTTTCCAAGATCGCCCTGCATGTGGAGCGCGAGCTGGCAACCGAGGACTACTCGGTCTTTGTTTGCAACAGCGCCAATGACCCCGCCCGCGAGCGTGACTACTTCCGCACGCTGGCAAGCAAGCAGGCCGACGGTATCATCTGTATCTCCGGCCTGCGCAGGCTCGACGGCGAGTTCGTCCCCCACGGAATCCCCGTGGTCTGCATCGACCGTGCGCCCGAAAACGACCTCGGTTTCCCACACGTGGGCTCCGACAACATCGGCGGTGGCTACATGGCGACCGAGCACCTCATCGAGCGCGGCTGCAAGGACATCCTGAGCATCTCGAGTTTTACCGCCAACTACCCCGGCAACGAGCGCCAGATGGGCTACGAGCGGGCGCTCGCCGCGCACGGAATGCCGCTACGCCGCGACTACCAGCTGTTTGTCTCGGGTAAGCAGCCGAGCATCATCGAGTCGGAAGAGCTCGTGACCGACTTCCTCTCCACGGGCTACCCCGTCGACGGCGTCTTCGCCCATAGCGACCACGCAGCCGTGGGCGCGCTGCGTGCGCTCGTTGCCGCCGGCAAGCGCGTACCCGAAGACGTTCGTCTCATCGGCTTCGACGATTCCGTTTACGCGCAGCTTCCGACGCCGCAAATCAGCACCATCCGCCGCTTCCCCGAGCGCCTCGCGCACGAGGGATGTCAGGCCCTGCTCGCCCTGCTGCGCGGCGAAGAGCCCGAGATGGAGACGCTTGTCCCCGTTAAGCTCGTGCAACGCGCGAGCAGCTAGACAGCGGGCAGCGAATAGCCGCGTTTTTCTCTCGCATGTGCTCTATCCCACGCGCGACATGCAAAAAGCCCGCCACCACACGGGTGACGGGCTTTTCCGCTACCAGCCGCGTGCTTCCTCCGCACGTACGAGCTGACGAGCCTCGATCTGGCGGATCATATCGATGCGTCGCTGGTGACGGCCGCCCTCGAAATCGCCGGTGAGCCAGGCGTCGACAATCATTTTGGCCAGCTCGATGCCTACCACACGAGCACCAAATGCGAGCATGTTGGTGTTGTTGTGCTCGCGCGACAGGCGAGCGGAATACGGCTCAGAGCAGGTGCAGCAACGGATACCGCGCACCTTGTTGGCGGCAAGCGAGATGCCCACACCCGTACCGCAGATAACGATACCGCGATCAACCTCGCCGGACATGACAGCGTCCGCCACGGCCTCACCCGCGATGGGATAGTCAAAGCGCTCGGTGCTGTCCGTACCGAAGTTCACGACTTCGTAGCCGTACTTCTCCTGGATATACGCCGTGATGGCTTCCTTGTACTCGACTGCGACGTGGTCGTTTCCAATACCGATCTTCAAAAGAGACCCCTTTCCATAAGAACCATTCGCGCATGCCGCGCGCTCAATCCGTCCTAATTCGCCGTTCCGCTTCTAATACACCTCGCCGGCGCGCAAACGGCGCAGACACTCCTCGTAACCAGCGTCCTTGCCAAACAGCGCACTGGTGCCCAGGATAAATCCGTCCGCGCCAATGGCGGACAGGTCGCGCACGCGCTCGGGCGAGCAGGCGCCGTCGATCATGAGCTTGAAGCCAAAGCGCTCCTTCAGCGCGGCAAGGCGACGCACCTTGTCGTTCGTGAACTCGATAAAGCTCTGACCGGCAAAACCCGGATTCACCGTCATGACCATCACGTAATCGCAGAGGTTCAACATCTCCTCGATCTCGGAGATAGAGGTGTCGGGGTTCACGGCGATACCGGCGCTCTTGCCGAGGGACTTAATCGCGGCGAGTGTCTTGACCACGTAACGCTCGGACTCCGGATGGATATAGATGATGTCCGCGCCGGCGGAGGCGAAAAGTTCAACCTTGCTGGCAGGATTCTCGACCATAAGGTGCACGTCGACGAGCTTGTTGGTGGCAGCTCGCACGGCCTTGATGTCTTCGAGACCCATGGCGAAATTGGGAACGAAACTGCCGTCCATCACGTCGCAATGGAAGATGTCGATGCCGGCGGCGTCGAGATCCTCGACGGTCGCACGCAGATTGCCGTAGTCGGCGCACATGAGACTGGGGCAGAGCAGCATAGTGAACTCCTTATCTGCTCGGTGATTATCTACTCGGTGGTAATTAATCGTTTAACCTTTATCTACAGTCTGGCTGATTAATCGTTTAACCACGTTGTTAACCTGCAGGCTTTTCCAGATTCACAACGTTGCCATATTTGCCTATCTAGCTGGTATCATGCAGGAGCCCGCACCACGAAACGCTGTCGTATTCCCTAGGAAGAAATCCCGCTACGCGGACAGCAGCAGCCAGGGGCCGCAATCCGCAGACCTGAGCCCGGACCCCCTACGCTCCAGGCGTGATCAGGCGCGCGCACTGGGCGATCTTCTCGTCATAGGACTCCGCGATAATCGACACACCATCGAACCCAAACGCGCGAACATTCGAGAACTGATGGAACTTCGAGCTGTCGCACAGCACGTACGCCTTATTCGAATTCTCGCGCACGATGCGCTTCTTCGCCGCCTCAACGTAGGAGGGCGTCATGACGCCGCGGTCCTCGTCAATCGCGTTGGTCCCGATAAACGCCTTATCGAAGTACAGATCGCGCAGGATCGATTCGGTCATAGAACCGCAGAACGAGGAGTTCACATAGTTGAACTCGCCACCCACCACGATGAGCTGGGCGCGCGTCTCGCTCTTAATCAGGCACGCCGAGGCATCCGTCGTGTAAATTGTCACGTCGCGGTCGAGCAGCAGACGCAGCAGCGCCGTGCAGGTGGAACCCGAGTCCAAGTAGAGCGTGTCCCCGTCCTCAACAAAACGCAAGGCGACTTGGGCAATCTGTTCCTTCTCACTCCCGTGTAGGCCCGAACGCGTCGAGATACTCACCTCGTGGACAGCCGAGAGGAGCCTCACCGCGCCGCCCGAAAGATGCTCAACCTTGCCAAGCGCCTCCAGCTCCTTGAGGTCGCGACGTAGCGTCGAAATAGAGACGCCCGGCAGCTCCTCCTGCAGCTCGGAAATCCTCGCGAGGCCCGACTTCTGCAGGCACTCTACAATTCGCTCCTGGCGCTCATACGGAATCATATTGGGAACCTCTCCAAACCACTCTGCTTCACGCTCGTTCATTTCTTTTCGAAAAGTGTAGCGCACAAGCAGAATAGCGGCCGCCACCTGTTGCGATGACGACCGCTTAATCGATTGACCTACCCTCTCGTTCACAATTTGAACGAGGTTGACACACCTCG
>USKV01000037.1 GCA_900555355.1 uncultured Collinsella sp. | reverse complement strand
AAGACGGAAAGCACATTAAGTGCTTTCCTTTGCGTGCGGAACTCGCGATAAACTTAATTACGCGCCGCTCCCCGCCCACGCCGGGCAAACATCGTTGGACTTATCACTGACATGAAATGGGCGCTTGCATATCGTCTGCTAACTTGGCACGGTACAATGCTTTCAGATTTCAATTTATAAATTAGTGGGGTTAATTCATGGCAGAATCTCGTGCGGAGCGTAGGGCTCGTCGTGCTTTGGTGGAGGCAGCTGAGGGGTTGAAGGAGGAGAAATCTTCCAAGAATTCAAAGTCGTCTCAGGATTCGAAGGGTAAGTCGGTCAAGGGCAAGGCTAAGGCCAAGCGTCCCGGCTCTCGTCGGAGCGGGGATAAGGCGTCCCAGGCTCACTCCAAGCGCCCGCATAATGATCCGGTTTCGTCTGCACGTAAGGCTGTGGACCCCAAGTCTCCCTGTTCGATCATGAAATCTTGCGGTGGGTGCACGGCGCTCAATCGTCCTTATAAAAAGCAGTTGGCGGCTAAGCAGGCTGCTATGGAGGAGCTGTTTGCCGAGCTTTGTGAGCGCGAGAGCATTGCTGTCGATCCTATTCGCGGTATGGGCGTCACCCTTGGCGACCCGGGTAAATATCCTGCGCCGCGTGGCTTTCGTCATAAGGCTGCAACTCCCTTTGCCCCCGGTAAGGAGGGTGCTGTCCGTTGCGGTTTCTTTGAGCGCGGCACGCACAGAATCGTTGCCGTGCCCGAGTGTCCTGTCGAGGCGCCGGGTGCCCGTCAGATTCTCAACGGCATCGCACGCGAAGCTGAGCGGCTGCATATTCCCGCGTTTAATGAGGACAAGCATCTTGGTCTGCTTCGCTATGCCGTCGTCCGCTGCGGTTGGCGTACCGACCAAGTCATGGTTACGCTCGTGACCGCTCAGCGTGACTTACCGCATGCACAGGAGTTCTTTGAGGCCGTCGCGGCACTCGATCCGCATATCGTCACCGTTGCCCAAAATATCAATGGCCGTCCCGGTAACGCCATCTTGGGTGAGGAGACTCGTATCGTTTATGGCGCCGAGTGCATGCGCGACCAGCTGCTCGGTTGCGAATTCGATATCTCCCCTACCGCGTTCTATCAGACCAATCCGCAGCAGACCGAGCTGCTCTATCAGCTCGCGATTGACGGCATGGACCTGCAGCAGGGTGACATTCTTATGGACGCGTACTGCGGCAGCGGCACCATCGGTCTGTGCGCTGCGAAAGATGCCCAGGACAGAGGTGTCGGCATTATGCTGCTCGGCGTGGAGCGCAACCCAGCGGGCATTGCCGACGCACGTCGCAATGCCGAGCTCAACGGCCTCACCCGCAGCGCTTGGTTTATGGCCGACGACGCCACCGACTACATCCTAGATGCCGCCGATAACAACGAGCGCGTCGACGTCCTTTCCATCGATCCGCCGCGCGCCGGCTCTACCCCCGAGTTCCTCGAGGCCGCCTGCGCACTAAAGCCACGCCGCATCACCTATATCAGCTGCAACCCCGTAACCCAAGAGCGCGACCTGCACCAGCTCCTCGACGGAGGCTATCGCTTGCTCAAGATTACGCCCGTCGACATGTTCCCTCATACCGACCACACCGAGACCGTCGCGGTCCTAGAGCGCCGCTAACCAGCCCGGGTAGCTTTTTGGGACAAGAAAGGGGGCGGCCTGTCTGGACCGCCCCCCCTTCCATTGGGCATATGAGTCTCGTTACATCCCCTTGCGCAGGTCGCACACGCCGGCTGCCGCCATCTCGCGCAGCAGCGTCTCGCGGTCGCGCGTCACGATCAGGTCCAGCGGGAAGTGAATCTCGTCGAGCATCTTGCGCGCCTGGTCAAGCTTGCCAATGGCCATACCAATGTGGGCATCGGTCGAAACGCCAATGCCCACGCCCAGTTCGGCACAGCGCTCGGCAATCTTGCGACACACGTTCCAATGCTCGGCATCCGTGCCATGCTCAAGACTATGGTTGTTGATCTCGATGATCTTGTGCTTGGCCTTGGCCGCCAGCAGCACCTCATCGATATCGAACGGCACGCCCGAACGACCCGTATGCCCAAGCATGAACACCTTGGGGTGCTCCAGGGCGTTGATATACATCTCGGTCGTCTGGGCAAGCGTCGCGCCTTCAGCAATCTGCGGATTATGCACGCTTGCAACCAAATAATCCAAATTACGCGTCACCAAATCGAACAGCGAATGCTCACGACTATACGGATCGCCGGCGATATCGAGCGAAACGGGAATGTCTTCGCCAAACAAGCTGCCGTCCAGCGAAACGATATCAGCCTCGGCACCACGCAGCACCAGCACGCCGCTCCAAATGCGCGGCCAGATATCCTGGTTAATAAAGAATTGGAAACTGCGCAGGTCATTGGGGCAAGGCGTAACCATCGAGCTTAAATGATCGGCGGAACCGAGCACCTGAAGGCCGCGCTCTGCCGCCCAATATACGTTCTCCTCGATGGTTGAATACGCATGCGCAGAGAACATCGTATGAGTATGGATATCACAAGAAAGCAGGTAGGGCATCGGGTCTCCTTATCCGGTATGGCCGTCGCGTATATTCATTGTACGCATAGCATTCGATGGTCGTAAAACCGCTCCATCCCAACGACACAACGTCCATGACAACGGGGTCCGGCTTAAAACCAAACCCCGTTTCACGTAAAACATTGTAAGCAGAGCGCTTTACTTTTGACGATACTCGTCGGCCAGCTGCTTCCAGGCGGGCAGTGAGTTGACGATAGTCTCGTAGCTCACACAGTAGCCAAGGCGGAACCAGCCCGGCATGCCAAAGCTATCCGAAGGCACCGCGAGCAGTTCGTACTTCTTCGCGCGCTCGCAGAAGGCGTTCGCATCGGGCTCCAGCGCTTTCACCCATAGGTAGAACGCGCCATCCGGCTCAACATACGTGTAGCCGTACTCCGCCAATGCACCGGTAAGCGCCGTGCGGTTGCGTGCATAGGCCTCAACGTCACTCGGCTCATCGATGCAGTCGATAATGACGCGCTGGAAGAGCGCCGGCGCGCACACGAAGCCCAGCGTACGGGCGGCACCCGCAACAGCCGGCATCAGACGCGCTGCCTGAGGATTCGTATTGGGAACCAGGATCCACCCCACGCGCTCGCCCGGCAGCGAAAGCGACTTGGAATACGAGTAGCACACGATGGTGTGCTCGTAGATCGAAGGCACCCAAGGCACCTCGGCGCCATAGACAATCTCGCGATACGGCTCATCCGAGATAAGCATGATCGGGTTCTCGGGATCGCGCTTGGCGTTGACCTCGCACAAAACATTGGCCAGTCGCGTCAGCGTGTCGCGTGTATATACGGCACCGGTCGGATTGTTGGGCGAGTCGATGATGACGGCAGCCGTCTTATCGGTAATCGCCTTGAGCACGTTACTCACGCTCAGCTGGAACGTATCTTCATCGGCGAGCGCCTCAACACACGTACAGCCGGCCTTCTCAATCCAAACGCGATACTCCGGAAAGTACGGGGCGATAACAATAACCTCGTCGCCCGGATTCGTAACGGCATTGAGCGTACAGGTGAGCGAAGCCGCGGCGCCCACCGTCATAAAGACGTCCTTGCCCTCATAGCTCGTGCCAAAGCGACGGTTGAGCGAGTCGGCGACGGCCGCTCGACATTGTGGCAGACCCGGCGCAGGCGTGTATCCATGCAGCTGGTCGCTCGGCAGCTCCAATGCCTTCTTAATGGACTCAGCAACAGCAGCGGGCGCCGGAACACTCGGGTTGCCCAGCGAAAAATCGAATACGTTTTCCGCACCGATCTGCGCCTTGCGCTCAAGGCCATAGCTAAAAATCTCACGGATGATGGAGCTTTCCGCACCGCGAGCATACATAGTTTCGTTGATCATCTGTTCCCCTTTCGCATAGGCGCTATTGTACGCTTTAGCTGAGCAAAGTGCCGCAGCAATGTTGATTGGGGACAGACTTAAATGCGTGAAAACGCTCATTTAAGTCTGTCCCCAATCAACAGATGGCCCCATATCGCTCAAAAGAAAGAGCCTCCACAGGTTTCCCCGCGGAGGCTTTCGCTACAAGAACTATTTGTCGGCGTCGATGTTGCCGTCAGCGTTGGCAGCATTGCCATCTCCGGCATCATCGGATGCGGCTTCGGCATCCTCCTGCATGGCCGCCTGCGCAAAGGCCGCGGCATCAGCCGCCAACTCCTCCTCGCTCATGCGAAGCGAGCGCTTCTTGGTCGGCATGCCAGCCGCCTTGGCGTTGCGCTCCTCCTTGGCCGCCAGGATATCGCCCTCGCGCTCAAGGTAGGCGTCCCACTCGTTGTCGAGCAGGGCGTTCACGGCGTCACCCTCGACGGTCTCGCGCTCAAGCAGCACCTTGGCCATCAGATCGAGTTGATCGCGGCGGGCATCCAAAATCTCGACCGCACGACGATGGGCCTCACGCATAATGCGCTGGACCTCGATGTCGATGCGGCGCGCCGTCTCCTCGGAGTAATCCTGGTGATCGGCATAGTCGCGACCCAGGAACACCTGATGCTGCGCCTCGCCAAACACTTGCGTGCCCAACTCCTCGCTCATGCCCAAGCGCGTGACCATCTCGCGCGCCATCTTAGTCGCGCGCTCCAGATCGTTGCTCGCGCCCGACGTGATGTCGTCGCACATGAGCTCCTCGGCAACGCGACCGCCCAAGAACACGGCGAGCTCGTCGAGCATCTCGTTCTTGGTCTTGAGGAAGTGGTCCTCCTGCGGAAGCTGCAGCGTGTAGCCCAGCGCCTGGCCGCGACTGACGATCGAGATCTTGTGAACCGGATCGGAGTGCTCCAGGATGTGGCCCACCAGGGCGTGACCGCTCTCGTGGTAGGCAATCGTGGTGCGCTCGGCCTCGGTCATCACGCGACCCTTGCGCTGCGGACCAGCAATCACGCGCTCCATCGATTCCTCGACCTCGTCCATCGAGATCACGGAACGATGGCGGCGGGCAGCCAACAGCGCAGACTCGTTGAGCAGATTTGCCAGATCGGCGCCGGTAAAGCCAACGGTCATCTGGGCGAGCTTCTCAAACTTAACGTCCTCGTCCATCGGCTTGTTCTCGGCATGCACGCGCAAGATCTGCTCGCGGCCCTTCACATCCGGACGGTCGACCGTAACCTGACGGTCAAAACGGCCGGGACGCAGCAATGCCGGATCCAGGATGTCAGGACGGTTGGTCGCAGCGATCAGGATGACCGACTCGCTTTCCTCAAAGCCGTCCATCTCGACCAGCAGCTGGTTGAGCGTCTGCTCGCGCTCGTCGTGACCGCCGCCCAAGCCAGCTCCGCGCTGACGTCCCACGGCATCGATCTCATCGATGAAGATGATCGACGGGGCCTGGGACTTGGCCTCCTTAAAGAGGTCACGCACACGGCTGGCGCCGACACCCACGAACATCTCGACAAAGTCGGAACCCGAGATGCTAAAGAACGGCACGCCCGCCTCGCCGGCAACGGCCTTGGCCAGCAGCGTTTTACCAGTGCCCGGAGGGCCCACCAGCAACACGCCGCGCGGAATCTTGGCGCCCAGCTTGCGATAGCGGTCCGGATCGCTCAAAAAGTCGCGAATCTCCTCGAGCTCCTCGACTGCCTCGTCCACACCGGCAACATCCTCAAACTTGACCTTGGGGCGCGTGGCCTCGTTGGTCTTGGCGTTGGTCTTGCCAAACTGCATGTTCCTGTTGTTGGCGCCCATCATCTGGCGCATAAAGTAGAACATGATGGCGATCAGGGCAATCGTCGGAAGCACGCTCATCGCCAGGTCGCCCCAAAAATCGGGATCATTGGTGTTGACGATGTACTTGGTATCGGGGTGCTCCGCCATAAGCTCGGCAAGCGAATCGGAGCCGACATAGGTCGAGGAGAAGCTCTTGAGCTCGCTCGTATCGCCCTTGTCCTTCTTCGTCTTCCAGTAATGACCCGTCACGCTTCCGTCTTGAACCGTATAGGTCAGATCTTCGACGCGATCCTGCTTGATGGCGTTGACCATCTCGCTCGTCGCGAGCTTTACGGTATTGCTGGAATTGGCAAAGCCGGAGCCCATGTTAAAGAAGGCGTAGCCCAGAAGCGCGCAAGCCAAAATAAAATACAGCCAGCCCGTACGCGTGGGCTTCTTGCCTCCGGGCATCCCCGGGATCTTAGGCTCCCGGGGAGTCTGGGAATTGTTATCGTTACGGTCGTCGGGCATCTTACGAATAAACCTCCGGTTTCAAAATGCCCAGATACGGAAGGTTACGATAGCGCTCGGCATAGTCGAGGCCGTAGCCCACCACAAAGGCATCGGGGCAATGGGTTCCAACATACTTGGGCGTGATGGCCGAGGTACGGTCCTCAACGTCCTTCCACAGGAAGGCGGCGACCTCCAGAGAAGCGGGCTTGCGGCTCTCGAGGTTCTTCATCAGATACTTGAGCGTCAGGCCCGAGTCCAGAATGTCCTCGACGATCAGCACGTCGCGACCGCGGATGTCGATATCCAGGTCCTTAATGATACGCACGATACCCGAGGACTTCACACCGTCGCCATAGCTCGAAACAGCCATGAAATCGATGTTGGTCGGCAGCTCGATCTTGCGCATCAGGTCGCCCATAAAGACCACGGCGCCGCGCAGGACCGCAATCAGCACCAGATCCTTACCCGCGTAGTCGCGAGTAATCTGCTCGCCCAGGCGAGAGACGATACCGTCGATATCCTCCTGCGTAAACAGAACCTTCTCGATATCCGGATGTTGAGAAGCCATGACAACCCTTTCTTGTGCTTATCGCCCACACACCGCCGTATGGACGCGAACTTCACATTCTAGCAGCGCACGGGGTATATTTTCCAGCCCGT
The DNA here is from genome assembly GCA_900555355.1 of uncultured Collinsella sp. Taxonomy (GTDB): domain Bacteria; phylum Actinomycetota; class Coriobacteriia; order Coriobacteriales; family Coriobacteriaceae; genus Collinsella. The sequence continues at coordinate 3,797 of USKV01000037.1, read as the reverse complement.
ACGCCATCAGCGCGGGAATACCGTCAACGTCGCACAGAATAGCTGGCGTGGGACGCTATTCCGCATCGACCACACGAAGCAGATACGCCACGCGCGTTGCGGCCGTGCATTTAAAACGCTCGTCCGTGCGAACGCCTGCGACCCATACCACGGCACCTCCCGGAGCCGTTCTCACCACGGGAACGCCTGCGCGCTCAGAAACGGGAATACGAGCCTCGTTGAGCAGGTCGGACACCTTCTTACTTCGCCCACTCATGCCCAACGGACACATCACATCCCCCGGCGCGGGACCGTCTACCCACAGACGCGCCAAACGCGCCTCGGCGGGAATCTCCCCGCGCGAGCCGGCGAGCATCCGTTCGCTATCGCGATCGGCAAAGCCCAGCGTCGCGGCATCCACCATAGCGGCCACCCCTCCGGCACCCGCGAGTTCGCGGGCACGGCGCACAATATCACACCCCGGCTCAACGGCCATTGGCTCTGCCACCAGGATGCGGCCCGCCCCCAGCGGCAATCGACCGGGAATGGCGACCCAATCGGCAACTAACCCCTCGCGCGCCGCCGGGGCCTTGAATGACAGCATGCCAAACTCCACGCGCGCATCGATTCCCGCCGGCAGCGTGACCGAACCCGAGCCTTCGGCAACACAGGCAAGCACGCGCTCCACATGCCGCATCTCCGGGCGAGCGTCTGGGTCGATACGCTTAATTGCCAGTCGCACCATGCGCCGAGCAATCACCACCTCGGCCGCGGCCAGTCGGCGAGCGTCAAGGACCAGTGCACCCGCCGCCGCCTTGCGCAGGCAGCTTCGAAACGCCTGTGCGGAAAGCTGGGAAAGAAAGGCATCCTCATCGCCTAAGATCTCGCAGGCGGCGCCAATCGTCTTACAGACGCTCGCGTTGCGCTGCGCCACCACCGGCATCACTCGATGGCGCACGTAGTTGCGCAAGTACGACACGTCCTCGTTGCTCTCGTCCTCTCGCCACGGCTGACTATGCACCTGCAGATAGCCCACGAGCTCATCATGGGTCAGGTCGAGCAAGGGGCGCACCACGATATTCCTCCGGCGAGGAATGCTCGATAGACCAGCGGGCCCCGAACCCTTAATCGCGTTCATCAAAAACGTTTCCGCGCGATCCGAAGACGTGTGCGCGGTGCAGATACGAGCCGCCGTTCGCGGTGCCCCCGTCTGGGCGCAGAGCTCGCGGACATACCTCCGCGCCGCGGCATAGCGCACCTCGCGGGCAGCCGCCTCGATATTGCCCGATTCATCATCAAAATAGGCATGCTCAACACACAGCGGCAAGCCATATTGTGCGCATAGACCGCGCACAAAGGCCTCGTCGCCATCGGATGCCTCGCCGCGCAGATGATGGTTCACATGCAGCACGTGCAGCCGCTCGCGCGCGATGGAGGCTACACCACGCCCATCCAGAATATCCAACTTTGATGTGCACGCCATAAGGAGCAAAGCCGTCGAGTCCGCACCACCTGATACCATGAGCACCACGGGGGCAGCCGTCTGCCGCGTTGCCAGGGCTTTATCATCGGCCCACGACGCAGCATGGTGTCCATAATGCTGAGATACCGTTGGCATTTGCTTCCTCCTCTATTCGTTCGCACCCATTGTATCCTTTGGAATCTTATGTCTCGTCTGCACCTTCATATCCTTGGCAGCGGCTCAAAAGGCAACTGCGCGCTCATCGAAGGCCCCCGGGGGCTCCTCATGATTGACGACGGTCTTTCTCGCCGCGAGACATTAAAGCGCATGGCAGAACTGGGGCTCTCGGCAGAGAACGTCTCGGCTCTTCTCATTACTCATGAGCATAGCGATCACATCAAGGGTCTCGATGTCTGGTGCAAGCACTGGCACGGCCCCCTCTTTGCCAGCAGGGGCACACTTTCGAGCAAAGAAAATCTTTCGCATCTGCCTGTCGAGGAATTCGATCCCGGTGACACCCTATCCATTGCCGGCATCCACGTGCAAACCTACTCAACATCACACGATGTCATCAATCCTGTCGGCTATCGATTCAATGCTCTCGATGATTCCATCGGCTTTGCCACCGACACCGGAGAGCTATCGAGCCAAGCCATGAACACCCTCAAAGACTGTCGAGTCCTCGCGCTCGAAAGCAACCACGACGTGACCATGCTGCACGAGGGAGAATATCCCCGCTTTCTTCAGGAGCGCATCCTGTCTGCAAGGGGACACCTCTCCAACGGCCAAGCCGCCGAAGCCGCGCGCGAACTTGTTACCGATCGCACCGAACAGCTCATTGCCATGCATATCAGCCAAGATAACAATCGTCCGAGCCTGACCGTCAAAAGCTATGCCAAAGCTCTAGCCGCAACCCTGGATGACGAGGTCGGCAGCTCCGCCACCCTTCTCCAAGGATCGCGAAAACTCTCGATACGCCCCGCAAGCCAGCATCGGCCAGCAACCATTCAATAGACTGTCCTAGACAGCAAAAGGGGCCGGGAATCGCTTCCCAGCCCCTTTTGCTGTCTTTTAATAGTGCGGAGCACCAACGAAGTTAGTCGATGGAGATCTTCGTAACGTTCTTCTTCTCGACGATCTTGGGAACCGTAACGGTAAGGATGCCGTCAGCGTACTTAGCCGAGAGACCCTCGCTCGAAGCGTCCTTGAGATACACGCCACGGGTCGCGCTGTACGAGCTGAACTCCTTCTGCAGGAAGTTCTTGCCCTCGTTCTCCTCGTCTTCCTCGACATTCACGCTAATGGAGAGACGGCCCTCGTTAAGCTCGACATCGATATCGTCCTTGGCGACGCCGGTCAGATAAGCCTTGACCTCATAGCCATCGCCCTTATCCTCAACGTCAACGGGGAACGCCTTAGAGGCAATCGAGCCGTTCGCTAGGTCACTCATATCATCAAACAGATCGAACAGCGAGCTTGCAGAGGGACGAACGCCAAAAACCGAACGATAAGGAACCATGCTTGCCATGTTTACCACTCCTTTATAGGACTGCCGAGTCATCTTTTAGGTGACTGGGACTTCTTTTGACGCTCTTATATATGCCCACCCGGTGCTCATATATACATCAGCTATAAAGTTTTTTGAGTCCAGTACTATAAGCATATCTAAGTGCATAGCACTAAGGTTTTAGGAAGGTTAAGGTTCTTTGAACCAGAGCTTAAATAACGAGTATGTCCCCAGCTACAAATAACAAGGGGCTTACAATGAGCGCGTATACGTTGTTGGTAACGAGCTAAAGGGCATCATGGACGACCAAAACCAGAACAATATGTTTATGCCGACGCAGGGGGAAGATACTTCCACGCAGCCGCCACGGTTCCATCGCCCCCACATCTCGCAAGAGCCCATTAATGATGCAGAGCCCGAGTATGTGACGAGAAATCGATATCAAACGCTCGAGGATGCCCAAACGGGACGCAAACATATGGGCGTCGCCTCGGGAGACCCTGTATATCTGAAAGACGCACCATTATCTAAAAACAGCGCAGCTAGTGATGAGCCGATGAAAGCATCCGCCGCTCATCAACAAAGAGGTCCTCGACCAAAGCAAACCTTGACGCATTCGGCTCGCTATCTCGAAACGCCAAAACAGGGAAAATCAATCTTCGTTTCATCAAGTAAACGACGCAAGCAGCATCGACTGACAATCCTGCTTTTGATCATTGCAGCCATAGCAGTTGCCCTTGTTATTCGTTTTATTTTCTTTAAATAAAAGCTCAATACCAAAAACGATAAGATCGTCTGGTGTAATAGAGTCATTTACGCCCCGTAAACGCAAAAAAGGGGGAGGCCGCG
>USKV01000036.1 GCA_900555355.1 uncultured Collinsella sp. | reverse complement strand
CGAAAGGCGCGTTACTTTGGGATGGGTGGGAAACGTGGCTGTTGCGGCAACTGATCCCCGCCACAAATTACTCTTGGCATACTTGCACGAATACCTGCCCGTGCTACACTTGCAATTGCTGTTTCAGGGCGGGGTGAAATTCCCCACTGGCGGTAAATCGGGCGGTGTCAAAGGGACGCCGTGGCGCAGGCGAGATGCCTGCGACCGAGCCGATGAGTCCGCGACCCGTGCGTGTGTTGGTTCGCATGCCGGCTGAACTGGTGAGATCCCAGTACCAACGGTTAGAGTCCGGATGAAAGAGGCAGGTGATCTTATGTCTGAACAGTCGCAGCATATCCATTTTGAGAACACGAATAGGTGGAGCACCAAACAGCTCGTTACCATGGCGTTGATGTGCGCCTTGGGAGCACTGTTTATGTATGTGCAGCTGCCCATCCTTCCTTCGGCGCCGTTTTTGACGTATGACCCGTCGCTGGTGCCGGCGATGGTGTGTGGATTTGCGTATGGTCCTGGTGCCGGCACTGCCGTTGCCGTCATGGCGATCGTCATCCATGCGCTTACCACGGGTGACTGGGTCGGCGCGCTTATGAACCTGGTTGCCACGCTGGGCTACATTCTGCCCGCGGCTATCGTCTACCAGAAAATGCATACCTATAAGGGTGCCGTGATTGGCCTGGCGCTCGGTGTCATTGCCGCTACGGCGCTGTCCATGGTCGCGAACCTGACCATCGGCGTTTGGTTCTGGTATGGCTCGGTCGATGTGATCGCCCCGCTCATGATTCCCGCCGTGCTGCCGTTCAACCTCATCAAGACCGTGCTCAACTCGGTGTTGACGCTGGCGGTGTACAAGGCGGTCTCTAATCTCATCACGCCCAAGAAGGACCAGGTCAAAGGCCGCGCATGATTGAGTGTCGGGGCGTTTCCTTTAGCTATGACGGTGCCGTGTCGGCACTCGACGGTGTCGATCTGAACATCGAGGACGGGGAGTTTTTCTGCATCCTCGGTGGCAATGGGTCGGGCAAGTCGACGTTTGCCAAGCATCTGAATGCACTGTTGCAGCCCGATGCGGGCACGGTACGCATCAACGGCATGGATGCGTCCGACCCCGAGCTGGTCTACGACATTCGTTCGACCGCGGGCATGGTATTCCAGAATCCCGACGACCAGCTTGTGGCGACGCTTGTCGAAGACGATGTTGCCTTTGGTCCCGAAAACTTGGGCGTGCCATCGGCCCAGATCGCGCAGCGTGTGCGGGATGTGCTGAAGGCCGTGGGCCTGGTGGGCTTTGAGCGACACGAGACCCACGCTCTCTCGGGCGGACAAAAGCAGCGCGTGGCGCTTGCCGGCGTGCTCGCCATGGAGCCGCGTGTGCTCATTTTGGACGAGGCGTCCTCGATGCTCGATCCGCGCGGGCGCAAGGGCCTTATGAAGGCCTGTCACGCGCTGCACGAACGCGGCATGACCATCGTGATGATTACGCACTTTATGGAAGAGGCCGCTGAGGCCGATCGCGTTGCTGTCTTCCAAGCGGGCCGCGTTGCCATGCTCGGTACTCCCGATGAAATCTTGACGCAGGCGGACGAACTCGCGCGGCTGAACCTGGATATGCCGGCATCGTGCTGTCTTGGCAGGGCGCTTCGTGCGAAGGGCGTGCCCGTTCACGCGCAGGTGCGCGAGGCGGATATGGTTGCCGAGGTTGCGCAGGCCTATACCGAGCGAAGTGAGGCGGGCACCGCGGGGCAGTCTTCCGCATCCCAGTCGGAAATCGCTGACGGCGCTGTTCCGGCAGACAATGAGGACAACGCGCTGCAGCCCGTCATCGAGATTTCGCACCTTTCGTATAGCTATTCGCTGAGCGCCCGCGAGCGTCGCCGTTGGCACAAGCGCTTAGCCGCCGAGGGTGCATCGAACAAACAGGCCCTCTGGGGCAACGACCCGAGCAGCCCCTGGGCGTTGCGTGATGTGTCGCTAACGGTGCGTCGTGGCGAGTTCCTGGGCCTTGCGGGCCATACCGGTTCGGGTAAATCGACGCTGGTTCAGCATCTCAACGGCCTGATTCGTCCCCAGGAGGGTTCTGTTTACGCATTGGGGCTCGACCTGGCAAACAAGAAAGATGCCGCCGCGGTTAAGGCAAAGGTCGGCGTGGTGTTTCAGTATCCAGAGCGTCAGCTGTTTGCCGAGACCGTGGCACAGGACGTGGCATTTGGTCCGCGTAACCTTGGCTTGTCGCAGGCCGAGGTTGCCCGCCGCGTTGAGTCATCGCTCGCGCGCGTGGGCCTCGACCTGGCCACGGTGGGCGACAAGAGCCCCTTTGAGCTCTCGGGCGGGCAGCAGCGGCGCGTGGCGTTTGCTGGCGTGCTTGCCATGGAGCCCGAGGTCCTGGTACTCGATGAGCCCATGTCGGGGCTCGATCCGGCAGCCCGCAGGGATTTCCTGGAGCTCATCGGCCATCTTCATGACGAGGGCCTGACCGTCGTCATGGTTTCGCACAGTATGGATGACCTGGCCAATTGCTGCGACCGTATTGTCGTGATGAACAAAGGTGCGGTGTTTGCCGAGGGCACGCCCGCTCAGGTTTTTGCGCATGCGGATGAGCTTAAATCAATCGGCTTGGGTGTTCCCGCTGCCCAGCGCATGGCGTTGGCGCTCGCGGAAGCGGGCGTGCCGCTGCATCGCGGCGGGCTCTATACGGTTGAGTCGTTGGCCGACGAGTTGGCAGATTTGCTGATCGGTTGCTCAGACGGTTCTTCTAACGTTTCGGACAAGGCCAAATCCAAGACGGTCGCGCGAGAGGAGGGCTGCTAATGGAGGCGTTTTCGTTTGGCAGCTACTATCCCGGCGATAGTGCAATCCACCGCCTGGACCCGCGAACCAAGTTGCTCCTGGGCTTTGTGTTTCTGATCACGACGCTCACGGTCAGCAGCTTCCGCGGACTGGTCCCGGTCGCAATCTTCGTTGTCCTGATCTATACCGTGTCCCGGGTGCCGGCTCGTCGCGTCCTGTCATCGATGGCACCGCTGCTGGCGATTGTCGCGGTGGTCGCGGTGCTCAACCTGTTTTCCGACCAGAGCGGGCGCATTCTGTGGCAGCTCGGCTTTTTGCAGATAAGCGAGGGCTCGCTACATTCCGCCGCCTTTATGGCGTGCCGCCTGACCTTGATGATGGCCGGTATGAGCGCTATCACGCTCACCACACCGACGCTCGACCTCACCGCGGGCTTTGAGCGTCTGCTCGCACCGTTTGCGCGCGTGGGGCTTCCGGCGCATGAGCTCGGCATGATCATGGGCATCGCGTTGCGCTTTATGCCGCAGTTCGCCACCGAGATGAAGCAGACGGCCGATGCGCAGGCGAGCCGCGGTGCGCGCGTGACGGGAGGCCCGCTCGGCGGCGTGCGTATGCTCGGCAGTGTGGCGATTCCACTGTTCACGGGCGTGTTCCGTCATGCCGAGACGCTGTCTGCCGCCATGGATGCCCGTTGCTATCATGGCGAGCAGGGCCGCACACGTCTGCATGCGCTTGCATTTGGCCGCGGCGACGCGTTGGCGGCGGTGGTGACGGCGTTGCTGCTCATCTGCGTCATCGTCATCAATCTTCAACTTGTTTAGGCGCGATTCGAGCGCAAGAAAGGGGTCCCTATGACCGACAACGACCGCACGGCGCAGCTCGAGCGCGCCTGTTCGTATCTTAGGCGTATTCCGGCGTGGTATCTTGCCACGATCGACGTGACGGACGGACATCAGCCGCGCGTGAGGCCGTTCTCGTTTGCCATGGTCGATGATGGCAAGCTGTGGTTTTGCACCTCGCGCGATAAGGACGTGTGGGCCGAGCTCAGCGCGAACCCCAAGTTTGAGGTTTCGGGTTGGAAACCGGGGGAGTGTTGGATTGTGCTGACCGGCGAGGCCACGCTCGAGGACGACGCGGTCGTGAGCGACCGGGTGCGCCAAGCCGGCTTTAAGCACATGGTGGGCATTGGCGAGCAACACGATAGCGCCAACGACGGTCGCCTTGCATTTTTCTCGATGCGCAATATCGCCGCCCGCTTCTGTGATATCGACGGCAGCGAGGAACGTCTGGAGCTTTAACCCTAAGGCAGCTAAAACAGCCCCGACCCAAAAGACGAGTGCCAGGAGGACACATGGACGGATTGAATACGGTGTTGGAGTATCTGACGTCGGTGCCGGCATGGTATTTGGCGACGAGCGTTGACGGACAGCCGCATGTGCGTCCGTTTTCGTTTGCGCAGATCCAGGACGGCAAGCTGTGGTTTGTAACGGCGCGCACCAAAGATGTGTGGCAAGAGCTGCTGCAAAACCAGCGCTTTGAGGCCACGAGTTGGTGGCCGGGCCATGGCTGGCTCATCTTGCGCGGGCGTGCGGGTCTGGATGACCAGGCCGCTCCCGATATGCGCGAGGCAGGCTGGAAGCACCTGGAGCGCCTAGGCGAGCACTACGAGGGCGCAGGCGATCCCACGCTTGTCTTCTTTAGCGTGGAGGAACCCGAGGCCTTTATCTGCAACCATGACGAATGGGTGCCGATCGAGCTCTAAACGAGTCTCTCAGCAAGCTTCGACAATTCAAATTCTCGCATGTAGCGGGCCCCACATTGCAACGTCACCGTAAGGCGCACTGGGCAATATGGGGCCCGCATTTATTTGTCAATTCCTTCGAGTGAATGTGTCGGGACTGTTTCAATGCATGAATATGCAATAGATTTGCGTAGATATGCATCTTTTGGTGCTAAAGTTTCAACCCACTTCATAACGACGGCTGCGGGATGCGCATTGGTGCATAAACTGCAGACAAGGAGTTAGATATGTCTTTAAAGGTTGGAATCGTCGGTGCGGCAGGATATGCCGGTGCCGAGCTCATTCGCCTCGTACTCGGCCATCCCGAGTTTGAACTTGTCGCCATCACGTCCAACGCCGATGCCGGCCAGCCGCTGTCCGCGGTGTATCCGAGTTTCGCCGGCGTGAGCGATCTTGTCTTCACGACGCACGATGCTCCCGAGCTTAAATCCTGCGACGCTGTCTTTTTAGCCGTGCCGCACACGGCTGCCATGGCGCAGGTGCCCGCCCTGCTTGCCGCGGGAGTCTCCTGCATTGACCTCTCGGCCGACTATCGCCTGAGCGATCCGGCCACCTTTGAGGCCTGGTATGCCGCCGAGCACACGAGCCCCGAGCTACTCAAGAGCCGCGCCTTTGGTCTGCCCGAGCTGTTCTGCCAGGATTTGGAGACCGCTGCATCCGACCACGCCGACGGCAAGCCCGTGCTGGTCGCCTGCGCCGGTTGCTATCCCACCGCGACGAGCCTTGCCGCCGCGCCTGCCGTGCGCGCCGGCTGGGTTGCCCAGAGCGGCCCCGTGATCGTTGACGCTATCAGCGGTGTAACGGGTGCCGGTAAGTCCTGCAACGCCCGCACCCATTTTTGCAGCGCGGAGGAGAACCTGGAGGCCTATGGCGTGGGCAAGCATCGTCACACGCCCGAAATCGAGCAGATCTTGGGCCTAACCGATCGCGTCGTCTTTACCCCGCATCTGGCACCGCTCAAGCGCGGCCTGCTCTCCACGGTGACGATGCCGCTTACGCCGCAGGCTATCGATACCTTGACCCTTGAGGACGTTGTCGACCATTACAAGCAGTTCTACGCCGGTCGCACCTTCGTGCGCGTACTCGATGCCGGCCAGCAGCCCAAGACGGCTTCGGTCGTCGGCACCAACGCCGCCCAGATCGGCCTCGCGCTCAACAAGCGCGCGGGCGTTCTGGTGGCTACGGGCGCCATCGACAATCTGTGCAAGGGTGCAGCAGGCCAGGCGGTCCAGTGCGCCAACATCGTTTTTGGCTTTGACGAGCGACGAGGCTTGCCCACAGTGGCGTGCCCGGTGTAGCACATTCGATTGTTAACGATTTGGTAGTCGGGCATCGAGTGGGGCGCCACTCTTAAGCTGGTCTCATGATTGTGGCTGGCATGGCGCACCAACCGATGCCCATTTTTTGTTTGACATAAGGAGTCATAAAGACGATGAATGCTGAGCAGTTCGATATCAAGATTCGTGCCGTAGAGGGCGGCGTAACGGCGGCAGCCGGCTTTAAGGCGGCGGGCATCCATGCCGGATTCCGCAAGAATCCCGAGCGCCTGGATTACGCGCTCGTCGTGCCCGATAAACCCTGTCCCGGGGCCGGCGTGTTTACGACTAACCGCTTTTGTGCGGCGCCCGTGCAGGTGAGTCGTGCCAACCTGGGCGGCGCCGACAAGGGCTATGGCATCATCGCCGGTGTTTCTATCAACTCTGGCAACGCCAACGCCGCCACGGGCGAGACCGGTCTTGCCTGCGCGCGCGAGACCTGCAACATCGCCTCGCAGGTCATCGGCTGCGAGCCCCAGCAGATTCTGGTCGCCTCCACGGGCGTAATTGGTCAGATTCTGCCGATCGACACGTTTGAGACGGCGATTCCGGCAGCTTATGAGACGCTCTCCGCCCACGGTGGCGCCGATGCCGCCCGCGCCATCATGACGACCGATACGCACTCCAAGGAGTATGCCGTGTGTTACCGCAGCGAGGCCGCGGGACACGCGGGCAATGCCTATACGGTGGGCGGTATGTGCAAGGGCTCGGGCATGATCATGCCCAACATGGCCACCATGATCGCGGTCATCACTACCGATGCCCCTGTCGAGCCGGCGGCGCTCCACGCCCTGTTGCTCTCCACCGTCAAGCAGACCTTCAACAAGGTAACGGTCGATTCCGACACCTCGACCAACGACACCTGCATCATGCTTGCTTCCGGCGCTGCCGCAGATGCCGAGCCTATTGTCGAGGGCTCTGACGCCTTCGGCGAGCTGGCCTTTGCCGTGCATGAGGTGTGCGAGAGCCTGGCGCGCAACATTGCCGCAGATGGCGAGGGCGCATCCAAGCTCGTGACGGTTAACGTCACCGGTGCCGCGAACGACGAGGAGGCCGATATCGCCGCCCGTGCTGTCGCCAACTCGCCGCTCGTCAAGACCTGCATCGCCGGCCACGACTGCAACTGGGGCCGCGTTGCCATGGCGCTCGGCAAGTGCGGCGTGCAATTTAACCAAGAAGATGTGTCCATCGATATGATGGGTATGCCCGTCTGCCGCGACGGCCTGACCGTTCCCTTTGACGAGGACGAGGCGCTGCGTCGCTTTGAGGCGCCCGAGATCGTGATCTCAGCAGACCTGGGCGCAGGGGACGCGGCGACCACCGTGTGGACTTGCGACCTCACGCACGAGTACATCTCCATTAACGGTGATTACCGTTCCTAGAGTCCCGATGTGCCGCGCGTCCCGCTGCAATCGCGGGCAACGAGGTGCGGCGCGATAGCTACACGAAAGACGAGGCAGACTATGAAGTTCGCACGCGATTGCCGCTCGAACGAATCCAACGAAGTTACCGCGCAGCTGCTGTTCGAGGCGCTGCCGTGGATTAAGAACCTGACCGGTAAGACGGTCGTTATCAAGTACGGCGGCGCCGCCATGGTCGACGAGCAGCTGCGTCGTGACGTGATGAGCGACATCGTCCTGCTCAAGATTATCGGCATGCGCCCTGTTATCGTGCACGGTGGCGGCAAGGCCATCAACGAGGCGCTCAGCCACTACGACATCCCCGTCGAGTTTAAGAACGGCCAGCGCGTGACTACGCCTGCCACCATGGACATCGTGCGCGAGGTACTGGGCGGTAAGGTCAATCAGGAGCTGGTCGCGGCGCTCAACCACCACGGCAACCTGGCCGTGGGCGTGTCCGGCAGCGACGCCGGCACCCTTATCGCCGAGCCACTCGACCCAGAGCTCGGCCGCGTAGGCAAGGTCACGCACGTCAACACCGACTATATCGAGCGATTGCTCGACAGCGAGTATATTCCTGTTATCGCCACGGTCGCGGCGGGGGAGGACGGCGGCTTCTTCAACATCAACGCCGATACCGCCGCCGGCGCCGTTGCGGCGGCGCTTCATGCGCACAAGGCGATTTTCTTGACCGACGTCGACGGCCTGTACAAGGACTTTAGCGACAAGGATTCGCTTATCTCCAACCTGACGCTCGATGAGGTCAATGAGATGCTCTACGGCGGCGAAGTTGACAAGGGCATGATCCCCAAGCTTCGCGCCGCCGTCGATGCGCTTACTGCTGGCGTGTTCCGAGCCCACATCATCAACGGCACGACGCCGCACTCGCTGCTGCTGGAGCTGCTGACCGATGCTGGCGTCGGTACCGTGATCCACTCCACCGAGACGGCCTACGAGTTCGATACGCATCCACACCCGCTTTCGACGTTTGCGGCGCGCCTGACCGAGAACCTCGACGAGGTCGAGAAGCTCCAGACGGTCTAGCTGACCCGCGGTCGTCGCGTCCCTGCACCCATAGCCCTGCGCCGTACGGCGCCCAACGAAAGGCATCCCATGTCACTTGCAACTCAACAATCGCTCGAATCCCATTACGTTATGCATACCTTTGGTCGCTCGCCGGTAGAGTTTGTCGAAGGCCACGGTATGAAGCTCATCGATGACGATGGTCGTGAGTATCTCGACTTTCTCGCTGGTATTGGCGTGTGTAGTCTAGGTCACGGTAATCCTGCAGTGCTTTCGGCGCTCGAGGCGCAGGCCAAAAAGCTCATGCATGTCTCCAATTACTTCTACATCGAGCAGCGCGGCCAGGTCGCGGCGCTGCTGTCCAAGCTTGCCAATGACGACGTAGATGGTGCGTGCGTTCTGGCCGATGCCATTGCCGCCGGCGATGAGACCACGGCCGCTGCGCTCGGTGCCCCGGCTGCGGACGAGCAGGTGTGGGAGACATTCTTTGCCAATTCTGGTGCCGAAGCCAACGAGGGCTCGATGAAGCTCGCGCGTCTGTACGCCAAGCGCGCTGGTAACGGCGGCAACACCATCGTATGCATGCGCGGCGGTTTCCACGGCCGTACGCTTGAGACCATTGCCGCTACCATGCAGGATTGGCTACAGGACAGTTTCCGTCCGCTGCCGGGTGGCTTTGTGGCCTGCACGCCCAACGATGTCGATGAACTGCGTGCAATCTTTAAGCAGCTGGGAAGCGAGATTTGCGCCGTCATGCTCGAGCCGATCCAGGGCGAGAGCGGTGTGCACCCCATGACCGAGGAGTTTATGGCGGCGGCGCGCGACTTGGCGCACGAGGTGGGCGCCGTTCTTATCGCCGACGAGGTCCAGTGTGGCATCTTCCGCTCCGGCAAGCCGTTTGCATTCCAGACCTATGGCGTGGAGCCCGACATTATGAGCCTTGCCAAGGGCATCGCCGACGGCGTCCCCATGGGCGCCGTGGTGGCAAAGAAGGAGATCGCCGACGTGTTTAAGCCGGGCGACCACGGCTCGACCTTTGGCGGTAGCTGCTTGGCTGTCGCGGCGTGCGCCGCGACGCTCTCCGCGCTCGTGCGCGGCGATTATGCCGAGCATGCTGCCAAGGTAGGCGCCTATATGGAGGCAAAGCTCGCCAAGCTGCCGCACGTGACTGAGGTACGTGGCCGCGGCTTGATGCTCGGCTGTGATTTGGATGATGCCGCGGGCGATGCGCATGATATTGTTGCCCGCGCGCTGGCCGCCGGTGCCGTGATTAACGCTACGGGTGCCCATACGCTGCGTTTCCTGCCGCCGCTCGTCTGCGAGGAAGCCGACGTGGACAACCTGATCGAGATTTTGTCAGACGTTTTGGCCTAACACAACGCAATAGCTCAATTTGGACCGGGTTCCGGACTGCTGGGTGTGTCATATGCGGCATGATTTGGCGATCCGGAGCCCGTTTTGCCTTAGATTTGCTAAGGCAGGGAGACCTGCTGGTCAAAAAACATCAAATATGAGTACTGTTACCGATTTGGTAGCAGCAATTTTGGACTAATAAGGCTAGATAGCAAGACGAAATGGCGATGAATACACGATCCTAATCCAACTGTTAGTCCTTATAATGGACACATGTTGCGTAACGTAAGTAAATGCTATCTTTTTATATGTTGTAAGCAAAGTAGCAGTACTCATTTTTGCCATTTTTTGACCACGGACCTTGAAATAAGGGGTCCTTAGGGCTCGAATCCCATGCACCGGGTGCAAAAAAGAAAGGTCTCCATTACTGGAAGCCTATCAAATCAGTGGTGGGCGATGAGGGATGTCGCGTGCGGCTTCGCCGCCCGCTTTCGCTTCGTCGCTTCGCTCCTCGCGTGCTGCGCTGGAAAACGCTTGCGCGTTTCCTCAGCTCCGCACCCTTGCGGGTTCGAATCCCTCTGCGATGGGCTCGAAAAAGGAAAGGCCTCCATCGCTGGAGGCCTAACAATTCTATGGTGGGCGATGAGGGATTCGAACCCCCAGCCTTGTGCGTGTAAAGCACCTGCGCTAACCGTTGCGCCAATCGCCCGTGCGGAGAGAGTATAGCAAAACAATCGCCCCATTCACCTCATATCCATTAAAGGTAACCGGCGCGTGTCGGCGCGGAGCTGATTCAGTTGAGATTGCCTGAACATTCCGTCCCTCTTTACGCCCTCGGGTATACTCAAAAGCTACTGATTCGATTTGATACCCAGCAACAGCAGAGGGGATAGTATATGTGCGGTTTTGTCGGTTTTGTCGGTGGGACGGATAACCAATCCGAGGTGCTCACCAAGATGATGGACCGCATCGTCCATCGTGGTCCCGACATGGGCGGCCAGCAGGCCGGCGGCGCGCAGGACGGTCAGTATTATGACGCCGACTACAAGGTCGTGGATGATGACGACCAGAACAAGAAGTAAAAAAGCTATACGG
>USKV01000035.1 GCA_900555355.1 uncultured Collinsella sp. | reverse complement strand
TCCATGGTCGCTCTATTAATTAATGGTTATTGAAAGATGGCCTTAATAGACAATATCCGTGTAGTAGTTATTCCATTCGAATCCGCCATAACCGCTATCGGGATTGGAGAAGTAGAACGTCACCGTATATCTAGAATGAGGCTTAACGTTATCGACCTGGCATGATGAATTTTCAGTCACGGTGCCCGACTCATTTTTTAGCGAGCATTCCCAAGCCGAATCAAATTGATAGTCGGTGTTGTTGTCGACCTCGAAGCTGGCAGAATAGTCAGTCCATGTTACCTCGTTGGCGATTCGGTCGGTCTGGCTGTCGATATCGGCCTCAATGGCTTCGAGAGCTGTTAGCAGCTTCTTCTGTTTGTCTAGTCCTGCGATGTAATTAGAGACAAAGTCATCGTCCGTGGCAAGGAATCCTATCTCCTCATAAAGCTCGTTGAGCGCTTCGTAACGAAGAACCATGCCCTTTTGCCATTCAATTTGCTCGTCCGATTTAAGGGCTTCGCCGAGGGCGGCTTTTTGGGTGTCGAGTCCTTCCAAATACTTGGTGCAAGAGTTCTTAACCGTGTCGCTGGAGAAATCTGCGGAACGGTATTTTTCTAGCTTTGCTAGCTCAGCATCTACTAAAACACCCTGATCCGTATCGTCCGCGTGTTTTTGCCGCCAATGGATCGACTTTTTCAAATCTTTGCTAAATTGCTGGTCGGTTCTGAGCTTCGAGCATTCTACGAGGGCGCTTTCCAAGTCTTTGTAGTGTTTAACATCCCGCTTCCCGCTAGCATCAAGTTCTTTATATTGGCTATTAAGAGACTGAAGCTCGTCCCAAGAGTCGGCGGTAATTTTTCCGATTGAGGCAATCTGCTGGTCGAGTTTTGTCCCCTGACTTGCGCAGCCGCTCAGCAGGATACATGAAGCCAACAATGGGATGAGCAATGCTTGTTTGCGCATTTGTTCCTCCAAGAAAACGTGAAGATGTGGCTGAAGGCTCTGTTTGTGGTTTGCCGCAAACAAAAGCCAGAATGCTGGCATCGCTCATCGTGGCAGTGCCATTTTCAAGATTGATCATGAACGCTTCGTCAGATGGTCGGGCTTGTTGCGTAAAGCGGCTGATAGGCTGATGGGGCGCAATCGTTGATTGCAGTGGAAATCAGAGACGGGACGAGTTCTGCCGTAACAGCAAACGGGCGGTTCTTTTGGCTCATTGGGCTTTCCTTCCTCCGACACTTGGTAAACGCTGTGTTTGGTTGGCTGATACGCCTGATAATCAGCGCTTATCTAGCCGAGCGATAGATATTGCCGTGTCATTGGAGACTGTTCCAAGTTTTTCCATTATCGGTTGAATAGGAATCGAGTTTTCCGTCTCCATCGTTATCCACGGCTTTATTGCCTTTGCCGTCAGCAATTGCTCCAGTTCCATCAGCATTTTTATGAATGGCGTACTCCCCATCGGTGTCGATATAGTCTGTGCCACCGTCTTCCGAGTCAGACTTTAGATACGTTTTGCCGTCATCCGTATCAACCCAATCGTCCTCATCTAATAATGTGCTAGAAGATGAGCTCGATGAGGAGCTGGAGTAAGAAGAATAATCATCATCGTCCTCAGAGTCTTCATCATTTTCATCATAGGCGGCAGAAGAAGAGGAGCTTGACGGATCATTGAAAGAATTCAATATGCAAGCACAGCTGGTGATGTATAGGGCGCAAAGAAGGCAGACAGCAAGCATAGGCAGCAATGCCTTTTTAAAGTGCGTCGCAAACTTCGCGCTTTCACTTTCGGTGCCAGTGTTTTCGTCCATCATGGGTGTCATCCCTTACGCATCGTAGTCTTCGCGGAATCCGCAGTTCTGGCAGTAATACGTCTTTTTCTTCTTGCCAAGTGCTCCGCCCACGAGGCCAATGGGGCCTAAAAGCAGACCTCCAGCGGCGGCTTTTCCCACACTGAAGCCTTTATTAGATTCTCCTGTGCATTTCCAACCTGTGCGTTCTCCGCAAGATGGGCATTGTGCTGGTGCTTTGTTTGCCATAAAAATCATCCTTTCTCTGGCGATCGGTGCATCAACGTCTTTATGACTTCAAGTATTTCTTTTCAAGACGTCTGTGAATTAAATGCTATCGGTGTGAACTGACACCGATTTCGCAGCTTGGGGTTAACGGACGAGGGTCACGTTTTATTCATCGTGATAACGGAATTGTTGTGCAGCAAATTGAACTTTTTGAGAGATGAAAGCTATGTATTTGTGCACGATGCGTTCTCCTTCCATTGGCGTGACGGAAACTGCGGAAGGAGACTCATCCGAAGAGAGGATGTGCAGCACGAAAAGGAGGAGTATCCACCCACAGTTGCTACACAGCTCCGAGCGCCTCGCAATAGCACGAACCAGCAAGGAGAAAGGGCAAATACCCCTCCTTGTCGCTGGTTGAGTGTCTTCAGTTGTGAAGCGCGAGCATTAAAAAATGCTAGAGCTGTGTAGCAGGTACAACTCTAGCATACTGATAAGTTATTTAATCTACTGACCTGTTGAACGGTCGAAAAAGTAGGCTGTTGTGAAAAGCGGAACCATCTGACCTGTCGTGCCTGAGCCTCTATGAGTAGTAAAAAGGTAGTAGGTCAGATGATTTGAATGGTTAATATGCCTGATAATCAGCGGTTACCTCGTCGAGCGGCAGATGTTCCCATAGCAGATAAACAGTACGCATTGCATATGCGGTTTCCTTTCGATCGCCATCATCAAGCTCGAGTATCGCATCTGCGCCTACGCCTGCGCCCGCTTGCGCTCCCAGCGAGCCAGCTTAATCGTCACCAGCGTGAGCGCCCAGGCCACAAGCGAGAACACGGCACCGACCGCGCCTACATATGCAATGCCAACTCCGCTTACCACGGCGCCGCCCACTGCGGTGCCAAACGAGATGCCGACGTTAAACGCCATGGGCTCAACCGAACTTGCGAGTACCATCGACTTGGGATGGCGGCTGCGTGCCACGTCCATAAAGTGCGTGATGCACGACACCGAGAACAGGTACATGAGCAGCGCCAAGCTAAAGACAAAGACCAGCGCGAGCGGCATGGTGCCGCCCACAGCAAACAGTCCGAGTAACGCTGCGGCCTGCAGCACAAACGTCACGAGTAGCGCCTTCATGCCAAAGCGCGCATCGATCCATCCGCCCAGGATGTTCGAGATCAGGCAGAACACGCCGTAGGCCATAAGCGTGGTGCTGGCTTCGACCGTGCCCATGCCCAGCACCTGCTCAAGATAAGGCGTCACGTAGCCATAGAAAACGTAGACCGACCCCACGCCAAACAAAAAGATGAGCATGCCGGTGATGATGCTCGGCTCGCGTAGCAGACCCGCCTGCTCGCGAAAGGTGGCAGGCTCGTCGGTTTGCCCAGCGCGCGGCATAAACGCCACGAGCGCTCCGCAGATCAGAACGGCAAAGGTCAGCGTGCCGTACATGGCCACGTGCCAGTCGAGCGTGTCGGCCACAAATTTGCCAATCGAGGTCACAAAGACCATTGCCACGGAAAACGCACCATATACCACCGAGATGGCAAGCGAAGTTTGCTGCGGGGACAGCAGCTCGGGGATGTACGTCACGCCCACGGCGAGCAGCGCACCCGAGACGGAGCCCAGGACAATACGCGAGATAAACAGCACCTGGAAGTTGGGCGCCAACGCCATGACCAGGTTGCCGAGCACAAAGACGATGCTATAGCACACGAGCAGCTGGTAACGACGGAAGCGCCCCGTGCTGAGCGCGAGCGCCGGCGTCGCGATAGCGTAGACCAGTGCGAACACGCTAATAAGTTGGCCTGCGGTGGCAAGCGATACGCCGAGTTCCGTCGCTAGGTCGCTTTCGATGCCGATGACCACGAACTCGGAGCAGCCGAGCGAGAATCCCAACAGCATGAGCAGCGCCAGGCAAAGATTGGTGCGCGCGGGGGAGAGCGCGGCGGCGGTTGACTTGCTTTTAGGCGTGGTTGCGGCGGTCAAGGTTGTCACTCCAATGTCGCATGAATAAGCGGGATTCAATCCCTGCAACTCTAACAGAATGTGACAAAGAGACAGTCCCTTTGTCACATTGCGCTGCCAGCCAGTCGCCCAAACCATCACAACATTCGGCAAAAATCTCGAAATCGAGGAAAAGCGTCGAATGTTGTGACGGTTTTCCTGTCTGTGCCGACGAGCTCCAGCGCCGTCTGGGGGTATAAGGCTAGCAAGTGTTTATTTGCGAGGCCTAAGGGGCGCCCCGTATGGATATCGATAACTTTGAATGGTGGTATAGCGAAGGCGAGGCTCCGGACGAGGAGTGGGACGAGCCCGCGCCGCGTGACGTGTCGAGCGACGAGGACGAGACCGGCAACGATGCCGCTGTCGAGCCTGATGCCGCCTCTGATGCCGCCGAGCCCCTAACCTTTGAACAGGCCTGGGCCCAGGCCGAGGCCGACGAGGCTAAGGCCGATGCCACGGCCACACTCGGTGAGCCGGCCGACATGTCCATCTCGCCGGCCAAGACCCCACAACCGCGCCATAACATCGACCCCGGCAGCACGGCATCCTTCAGCATACTCGACGTGCCCGCGCATGGTGCTCAGGCGCCTGCGCCCACGCATCGCCCCGACCTAGCTCGCGAGGAAGACGCGGGCCGCCGCTCCCCGCTCGGCCCCATCCTCATCGCCTTCATGGCCGGCGTCATCGCTTGCTCGGCGATCGGAAATGTCTGGAGCCATGTGGAGCAACAGCGCAAAGATGCTGCCAAGGTCGAGATGTCTGTCGAGCAATCGCTCAGCCGCACGCGCTCGGTGCACGTGTCGGTCGAGGTCAAGGACGGCGCGACGTGGGACACCGCCCGCGGCGACAGCCAGATGCTCATCCATATCGTGGGCCGCACACTCAGGGGGCAGGCGATTGACGAGTATCAATATGTCAACTCCGCTGGCGACGGCATCGAGCTTAAGCCCGGCGACTACGAGCTCACGGTCGACGAGCCGCCCGTCGCCACCGATGGCACGCGCTTCCGCGCCTCAAAGCGCATGGTTCCCGTGAGCTTTAACTCGCAGGCGCCCGATACGGTCGACAGCACACCGCAGGGCGGATTCGACCTTTACGCAATCGCTCAATAACTGCGCCTGCCGCCTCACCTTGCCGCCAAGAGTGGCACAATAGCCCTCGACACTATTGTTTACTTTTGGAGGAAGTAGCATGTCCACCGTCACCACCATCAAGCGCGGCGGCCTCACCGCGGCCATCGATTCCATGGGAGCCCAACTCACGAGCCTTGCCCTCGACGGCAACGAGTATCTGTGGCAGGGCGACCCGGCCTTTTGGGGCAAGCACGCGCCCATTCTGTTCCCCATCGTGGGATCGCTGCGCAACAACACGGCGACGTCTGCAGCCGGCACCTGCGAGATGCCGCGCCACGGACTCGTGCGCATCGTCGAGCACAAGCTGGTCGAGGTCTCCGAGGACGGCTCGTCCGTCACCTACGAGATCACCGATACGCCTGAGTCGCTCAAGGCTTTCCCCTTCCACTTTAAGCTCAACATGACCTATGCCCTAACCGGCGACGCCACGCTTACCCAGACCTTTGCCGTCACCAACACCGGCGACGTGGACCTGCCGTTCTCGGTGGGTGGCCACCCTGCATTTAACGTGCCGGCTCCCGGTGCCGAGGACGAGACGTTCGAGGATTACGAGCTGGCATTTACCGAGGCTTGGACCAACGAGGCCCCCATCATCACGCCCGATGGCCTCATGACGTTCGAGGGTAGCTACAAGGCTCCCGATAACTCGGACGTGCTGCCCATCACGCACCGCAGCTTCGATAACGATGCCATCATGTTCACCGATGCCCCGGGCTCCACGCTCACGCTGCGCGGCCGCAAGTCGGGCCACGGCGTCAAGATCGACTTTGAGGGCTTTAAGTACATCGGCGTGTGGTCTGCCGCCAACGACGCCCCGTTTGTGGCGCTCGAGCCCTGGACCGGCCACACCACCATGGACACCGAGGACGACGTTTTTGAGCACAAGGTCAACACCATTACCTTGGCTCCCGGCGCTACCGATAAACGTAGCTTTAGCGTAACGCTGCTCTAGATGTGACAAAGGGACAGTCCCTTTGTCACATTCCCGTCCGCTAAGCCTCCCTGCCACATCCGGCAGGGAGGCTTTTTGGTAGGTAGTCATTGGGGACGTTTTTAAACGACTACTGTGTGTCTATTAATTTTTCGCGCACATGCCGCGCTGCTGGTTGCGGGCGTATATCCTGTCTTATTGTCAGTAACGCAAAATAGGGAAGGCACCAGATGCAACCTCGGCAACAGCGCGGCATGCAGACCCAGCCGGTATGCAGCCGTCGCATCTTTTTGGGTAGCGCTCTCGCTGCGAGCGCTTCCGTCGTCGCCGGCGCGCTCGCCGGCTGTCAGCGCCCGTCCACGCTCAAGGTGGTTCAGCCCACGACGGGCGGCGGTCGCGACGACCTGTCCGATTCCGTGATCGGCAAGGACAAGATCCGCATTGGCATGGAGGCGGCCTACGCCCCGTACAACTGGCAGGTTTCCGAAGCCAGTGAGTACACCATCCCCATCGACAACGTGCAGGGCGCCTATGCCGATGGCTACGACGTGCAGATCGCCAAGATCGTCTGCAAGGCCCTCGGTGGCGAGCCCGTTGCCGTCAAGCAGAGCTTCTCGGGCCTTATCGATTCGCTCAACAACGGCCAGATCGACCTCATCATCGCCGGTATGAGCGCCACGCCCGAGCGCGAGGAGTCGGTCGGCTTTTCCGACCCGTACTTCATTGGCTACTTTGGCCTGTTCGTAAAAGAGGGTTCCCCCTACCAAAACGCCACCAAGCTTAGCGACTTTAGCGGTGCCACGGTGCTCGGCCAAAAGGACACCATGCTCGATACCGTCATCGACGAGATCCCGGGCGTCGTCCACAAGAACCCGGTCGATTCGGTTCCCACGGTGTTCTCGAACCTGCTGCAGGGCACGTGCGATGCCGTGACCTACAACACCGAGAACGAGAAGGGCTATATGGCCCAAAATCCCGGTATCGTCCCCATCCATTTTGCCGAGGGCGAGGGCTTTAAGCAGGAGGTCACGTCAAACGTCGGCTGCCGCAAGGGCTCGGACAAGCTGCTTAAACTCATCGACAAGACACTCAAGGGCATTAGCCAAGAGGAGCGCGACCAAATGTGGGACGCGTGCCTCGACCGTCAGCCGGCATAGGGAGGCAGCATGAAAACCATCAATCGTCTGGCCTCCTTTATCAAGGCCGACCACCGTTACGTGTACCTGGGCACGAGCGTTATCGCGGCGCTCGGCCTGGCGTTTAGTCAGCGCAACCCCACGCCGCTGAGCTTCTTGGCCCCCACCGGTATCTTCCAGGATTGCCTTTGGGCGATTCTTTGGGCCTGGCTCGTCGTGTCGGCGGCGGCGCTGGTCGCCAAGCTCATGCACTGGAACGACTATCGCGAGGCGTCGCTGTTCGCATCCGAGCGCTTCCGTCGTGGCGCACGCTTAGGCAGCTACGTCGTGGTCGCCATCGCGGCGATCTTCTTTATCGACCGCTGCATCATGTCGTTTATCGACCTGGTGCAGGTGAGCATTGTCTCGGACTCCAACCCCAGCGACTTTTTGTCGAGCCTGGTCTACATGACCTACAAGAGCGGCGACTTCTTTATCCGCGGCATCGAGATCACCATCGCACTTGCGACCTTCGGTACCGTCATCGCCTTTTTCCTGGCGCTGCTCTTTGTGTTCCTGCGTATTCAGACCTTCGATCGCGTGGACAACGACCTGGTGCGCTTCTTTAAGAGCATCGGCCGCGGCCTTGCGACCGTCTACTCTACCATCGTGCGCGGCACGCCCATGATGGTTCAGGGCCTGCTCATCTATTACGCGGGCTTCACCGTTTTGCGCGGCATGGGCTTCGAGACCGCCCAGGCCAACCAGATCTGGAGTACCTTCACCGCCGGCCTCGTCACCATCTCGCTCAACTCCACCGCCTACATGATGGAGGTCCTGCGCGGCGGCATCGAGTCCATCGATCCCGGCCAGGCCGAGGCGGCGCGCTCGCTGGGCCTGTCGCAGTGGCAGGCTATGCGCAAGGTCGTGTTCCCCCAGGGCATTAAAAACGCGATTCCCGCACTCACCAACGAGCTCATCATCAACATCAAGGATTCGTCGGTGCTCTCGGTCATCGGCGTGTTCGACCTCATGTACGCCACCACCACCGTCGCCGGCGTGTACTACCGTCAGATGGAGGTCTACTGCGTGGCGCTCGTGGTTTACCTGATCCTGACGCTCGTGGCGAGCCGCCTGCTCGAGGCCTTTGGCAAAAAGCTCGGCGCCGAGGCTCCGGTCACGCTGCCCAGCTCCAACTAGGCTCAAGACGAGGAGAATCATCATGGCAGATATCGCCACTACCGGCACCGCGGCCACCGCACAGACCAATGAGCCGCTCATCCGTGTCGAGGGCCTGCGCAAGAGCTTTGGCTCGCTCGAGGTGCTCAAGGGCATCGACCTGTCCGTTAACCCCGGCGAGGTCGTTACCATTATCGGCGCCTCGGGCTCGGGCAAGTCGACCTTCCTGCGCTGCCTCAACCTGCTCGAGACCCCGGACGCAGGCCACATCTGGTTCCACGGCCAGGACCTCACGGCCGAGCGCTGCAACATCAACAAGCTGCGCGAGGACATCGGCATGGTGTTCCAGGGCTTTAACCTGTTCAACAACATGGATGTGCTCGACAACTGCACGCTCGCGCCCGTCACGCTCAAAAAGATGAGCAAGGCCGAGGCTGAAAAAATTGCGATGGAGCATCTGACGAGTGTGGGACTCGAAAAATTCGCGCACGCCGCCGTGGGTCGCCTGTCCGGTGGTCAAAAGCAGCGCGTGGCCATCGCTCGTGCTCTATGCATGAACCCGCAGATCATGCTGTTCGACGAGCCGACCTCCGCGCTCGACCCCGAGATCGTGGGCGAGGTGCTCGAGGTCATGCGCAAGCTCGCTGCCGACGGCATGACCATGGTCGTCGTCACGCACGAGATGGCCTTTGCCCGAACCGTGTCCGACCGCGTGGTCTTTATGGACAAGGGCGTGGTGCTCGAGGACGCCGCGCCGGCCGAGCTCTTCGGCAACCCCAAACACCAGCGCACTCGCGAGTTCCTCTCTCGCTATCTCGAGGACAAATAACCGACGCAAACGCTTGCGTGGCAGGGCCGCTCCCGTGGGGCGGCCTTTGTCGTCACAATCGAAAGGATGTCATGGCCGAGGTTTGGCGCTTCTTTGCGCATGAGGATGATTTTGCCGATTTGGACAAGGCCGGCGCATGCGAGCGCCTGGGCCGCGTGCTGTCGTTTCCGACCATTTCGAGCATGGATGCCGAGGCAGTGGACTGGCAGCCGTTCGACGACCTGCGCGCCTATATGCAGCAGGCCTGGCCGCACGTATTTACAGCGGGTAAGGTCGAGCTCATCGATCATTCGTTGCTGGTGACGCTTTCCGGCTCCGACCCCGCACTCAAGCCCGTTGTGCTCATGGGTCACATGGACGTGGTCCCCGTGGTGCCGGGTACCGAGGCCGACTGGACGCACGCCCCCTATAGCGGGCACGTGGACGACACCTACATCTGGGGCCGCGGCGCGATCGACATGAAGGACCAGGTCGCAGGTATTCTCGAGGCTGTCGAGTATGCGCTGGCGCACGGTTGGCAGCACGAGCGCACGCTGCTCCTGGCCTTTGGCCAGGACGAGGAGACGACGCAGTACGGCGCAGGCGCCATCGGCCGCGCGCTCGAGGAGCGCGGCATTGAGCTTGAGTACCTGATCGACGAGGGCGACTACCGCGTCGTTCCGGCTGCCGAGTACAGCGCGGGCAAGGGTTGGCTCATGCACGCCGACCTGGCTGAGAAAGGTTATGCCGACATTGTGCTCAAGACGAAGAGTGAGGGAGGGCATTCCTCCAACCCCTACGGCGGCACGTCGCTCGAGGTGCTCAGCCGCGCTATCGCCGCAATCTGCGATATCGAGTGGCCGACGCGCGTGACCGACTTGCTTGCCGCACAGCTCGTCGAGCTGGGACTTTACACGGCCGACGAGATTGCCTCCAACAAGGACGCCATCGTTCGCGAGTGCCTCGCTAGCAAGAAGCTCTATCCGCTGGTGACGACCACCTGCGCGCCCACGCAGGTCGAGGGTGGCAGCACCGGCGCCAACGTAATGCCGCAGGATATGTGGGCCAACATCAACTTCCGCATGCTTGAGGGCACGAGCGTGGCCGACGTTGTGACGCGCTGCCGTGAGGCGGTTGCCGGGGCGGACCTTGCCGGTCGTGTCGAAGTGGAGCTGGGCCCCGGCAGCTCCGAACCCTCGCCGTCCCCGCGCATCGGTGGTCCCGGCCTCGAGGCGGTTCGCTCCATCGCCGCCCGTTATTTCCGTGATCCAAAGGGGACGGAGGAAAACGGATCATTCGAGCCAGTGGCAATTGTGCTCTCGACCGTGATCGGTGCGACCGACGCTGCCAACTACCAGCACATTTGCCCTGAGTGCATTCGCTTCTCGGCCTTTGTGGTTGATGACGACGAGTGTGATCGCGGCGTCCACGGCACCAACGAGCGCATCACCCGCCGCGCCTATCTCCAGGGCGTACGCTTCCTCATCGCTCTGCTTCAGGCGCTCTAAAATGTGACAAAGCGACAGTCCCTTTGCTAGCCGTTGGGGACGTTCTTAAACGACTAGTCGTTAAGGAACGTCCCCAACGGCTACGTCCAATCATTCCGTGCGGGTTATATGCAGGTTTGCTTGCGCACGCTATCATATATGGGTTAGACCGCAACTATGTACCCCATACGCGAAGGGATGCGCATGTATCTGAAGATCGACATGTTCTAGCCGGGCTTA
>USKV01000034.1 GCA_900555355.1 uncultured Collinsella sp. | reverse complement strand
AAACAGTCCCTATTCCACCGCAACTCAACAGCCGGCACCTGGGGACAGTCCTTGCGGGGCGTCCCCACAGCGCCTATGCCAGCTTGTCGATTTGCCCAATCTCCCAAAGCGGAATATTGACGAGCATGCCCTCGTCTCTATATGCCGCCAGGGAGCTCCTCACGCAACGCTCGAGTTTGAATTTTTCGCAGGCTACTTTCAGACTCTTCGCTTTAAGGTTCTCTGCCGCCTTGACCTCAAGCGGAAGCACAGTTCCCGCATGGTCGATGGCAAAGTCGGTTTCGGCATTGCCGGAGGTAGAGGACCAATACGCGGGAGTTTTGTCCTGGAGCAAAAGCTCCTGCGCGACGTATTGTTCGGTCAGCGAACCTTTGAACTCGGTAAAAACAGTGGATCTGTTAAGAACGATGGCCGGAGAGAGACCGGAGAGCGCTCCGAGGATGCCGGTGTCGATGCAGAACAGTTTGAAGCCCGAGAGGTCTTCATAGCTCGAGAGCGGCGCCTTTAGAGCGGAGACACGTGGCACCTTATGAACGATTCCGTAGTCCGTGAGCCACTGGAGGCTTTCCTCGAAATCGCGTGCGCGCGCTCCGGGGCGAAGGGCGCCATAGACAAACTTCTTGTTCTCCTTTGCAAGCTGGCCGGGAAGGGATTTCCAAACCAACCTCATGCGCTCGACGATGCGGGCGGGTGCATGTTTGCCAAAATCGGATTCGTAAGCCTCGATGATTTGCTGCTGAAGCCTTCGGGCTTCGATGAAATCGCGTGTCTCGGCGAAAGTGGAGACAACTTCGGGCATACCGCCGACAACAAGGTATTCCTTGAGCAAGTGCTCGAGCTTTTCGGTAACGTTTGCTAGAAGGTTCATGTCTGCGGCAAGGATGGCGTCGGCGAGCGGGTTGCCGTCGACAGCACGAACGAACTCAGCAAACCCCATGGGACGCATGGTGAGCTGGTCGATTTTGCCGACGGGAAATGACTCGTTTTCGCGTCGGAGCGCGAGGCCCATATAGGAACCGGCTGCTACGATGTGGTATTCGGGTGCAAGCTCGTTGAAGTACTTGAGCGAGGTGATTCCGCGTGGTGCCTCTTGGATCTCGTCGAAGATGATGAGCGTGTCTTCCGGCGTTACGGTTTGGCCACGTAGGAGTTCTATCTGGGAGATGATGCGCTTGGGGTCGAGGTTCCCATCGAACAGCGAGCGTATGCTCGGCTCGAGCATAAAGTCAAAACGAATGACGTTTCGATACTGCTGGCTTGCGAATTCGTTAAGAAGCCAAGTCTTTCCTGTCTGGCGGGCTCCCTTAAGCAAGAGAGGTTTGCGATTCGCCCTTGATTTCCAAGCGATAAGTTCACTCATAAGCTGTCGCTGCATATTGCCTCCCAACCCTCTCGGTTAGTATAAGGCCATTTGGGTGTTTCCATCGGAAAATGTGCGAGACAACCACGTTTTTCCATCGGAAAATGTGGTAGGAAACTCATTGGGTGGGCGGAAAAAGTAGTCAAAAAAGCCCCGTCCCAAATGAGCTGCTCTGCAGTTGACGGCGTCCAAAAGAAACGAGCCCGCATCCCTGGGGAACACGGGCTCGCAAGCAATCATATGGTAGGGGCGGTGGGACTCGAACCCACAATCCTTGCGGCGAGAGATTTTAAGTCTCCTGCGTATGCCAATTCCGCCACGCCCCCGTGAGACTAGAAGTCTAGCACAAGCCGTCCGTTACGCGTTGACGGCCATCGAGTGTTGGCCCGACTTCTCCAGGAACTCCTGGAACTTGGCCTCGTCGCCCTTGTTCTTGTACTGCAGGGCCAACAGGTACTCCAAGCGGCAACCCTTAACCTTATCGTCACCGGCCTCCTCGAGCATGCGCTCCAGCTCGGGAATGTCGTTGTGGCGCTTGAGGATCATCGTGTCGTACATCAGTTGGCATTCGTGCGCGACTGCCTCGGCCTGACCGCCCTCAAAGCCCTTGATCTCGTGCAACAGCTCTTTGGACTTTTTGCGGTCCTCCTGGCCAACATAGTAGTTAAAGGCTTTGATCACCAGGTCGACGCGCTGCATCTTGGGGAGGTTGAGCCCCAGCAGCAGATCGAACATCTCGCTGGCACGCTCGTGGTCCTCGCGCAGCAGATAGGAGTTCAGGCGCAGGTAGTCGCGGTTGTAGCGTGGGTACAGCATGCTGGTGAGTTTGCCGTCGAGCAAACGATCGAACTCGTCCCACTGCTTGGCGGCCATCAATTGCTGCAGGCGTTTAAACGTGGTGCGTTTTTTGACGCTAAAGAACACCGACACGGCGATACAGATGATGACGACGGCGGTCCAGAGGGTGCGGGAATCGGGCATATTAGGGTCCTTAGTCGCTCATAAAGCGAGCGGTATGACAACACGTACTAGATGTATTATACGCAGCGCGCAAGCAAACTGGCATAAAAGCTCATCGAGGCCGAGTGCCATCGCTCGCTGCGGTACACTTACCTAAAGTAAACCATGAAGGGAGACATTACCTATGAAGAAGATCGTTTTGGCTTGCGGTGCTGGCGCTGCTACTTCCACGCTCGTTGCCCAGAAGGTCGCCACCATGCTCGACGCCAACGGTTACGCCGACAAGTACGAGATCGTGCAGTGCGCCATCTCCGAGGCCAAGGACGTTTGCGACGAGGGCGCCGACCTGCTGATCGCCACCACCGTTGCCCCCGAAGGCCTCACCTGCCCGTACGTGAGCGGCGTGCCCTTCATGACCGGCATGAACCGCGTCGCCGCCGAGAAGGCCGTCCTCGACGTCATGGCTCAGTAGGCGCTGACTGTATGAGTGAGCAGAACTCCAACCCGGTAGAGCTCTTTGGCATGCGCGTCGCTCACGTGGGCATCAACGCCACCGACCCGGCCGATGCCCTGGAGATCGCGGAGCTGTTCTCGACGATGATGGGCCTGCCCGTTATCGAGACCCCGGTTTCGTACTTTAACGATTCGCTGGTCGAGATCATGAAGCAGAACGGTCGTGGCACCAAGGGCCACATTGGCTTTGCCGTCAACGACATCGATGCGGCCGAGAAGTGGTTTGCCGAGCGCGGACTCGAGGTCAACGAGGAGTCGCGCGTACTGCTGCCCGACGGCGGCACCAAGCTCGTGTACTTTAAGCGCGAGTTCGCCGGTTTCGCCGTGCACCTGTGCCGCGAGTAGCGCACAAGCTGCCATAGCTAACAAAAAAGGGATAGGGCCGCATGGCCTTATCCCTTTATTTATGCCGAGGGGTCGACTTTTGCAACGGTCAAAAAACCGAAGTCTAATACTTTTCCGAGAAGTGAACGAGACAAATTGGACCCCCGAAGCATTGACACTTTAAGGGCATCGTTTCCTGCGGTTTCGATACTAGAATCCTGCGATTTTGCCGACGAAAAATGTGGATGCTTCAGGGGTCCAAAAACAGACGTTCACTTCGCGGAAAAGTATTAGACCTCGATTCACGAGGGGGCTTCCTACCGCGGCAGGCGAATCGTAAAGCGGCTGCCGACCCCTTCGACCGAGGTCACACCGATGACGCCGCCGTGGCTATCGACGATCCACTTGGCGATAGCGAGCCCCAGGCCCGAACCCTGTGCACCGACATCGCGCGCGTTGTCGGCACGGTAGAACCGCTCGAACGCGTGAGCTGCGGATTCCTGGTTCATGCCGATGCCCTCGTCCTCAACACTTATGTCGATCGTGCCCGCGCCCGCATCTGGCGTTATGCCAAATGTGACGGTCGTTCCCGCGTCCGAATACTTGGCGGCGTTTTGCACGATTACGCGCAGAGCCTGCTTCACGAGCGCGACATCGACGGGCGCGTCGCAGCGCGGGTCGCTGGCAAACGCAGCGTCAAAAGCCAGCCGATATGTGTGCCCGGCATCAATCATCTGCGATTCCTCGCACACCTCGCCGACCAGTGCAGCCAGGTTGGTATTCACGCGCCGCAGCACGGTGCGGCCGGCATCTCCGCGTGCCAAAAACAGCAGTTGTTCCACGAGCTCCTGCATGTGCTCGCTTTCGGCCTTGAGCGAGGCGATGGACTCTGCCAGCACGGCCGGGTCGTCCTTACCCCAACGATCGAGTATGTTTACGTAGCCCTGAATCACCGCGATGGGCGTGCGCAGCTCGTGGCTCGCGTCGTTGACAAAGCGCATCTGCTGCAGCTTGGCCTCTTGCATCTGGCGCAGCAGGCGGTTGAGTGCAACCTCGATGCTTGCCAGGTCGGCGTCGCCAGTGGTGACGCTCGGCGAATCGACGCTTGCTCGCTCGATGGCCTGCTCCAGCGTTTCCATCTTGCCGCCGGAGAGCTGCATGCGGCCGAGCTCGTCCACGCGCAAGGCCAGGTCGTTGAGCGGTGCCATGGTGCGGCGTACGCGTCGGGCGCCGCCGAGCATGTTGAGCACGCTGATGACCTGCCAACCTACAACGACAAGGTAGAGAGGCCATAGCGTGACGAGGTCCTGCGCGAGGGGGAAGGTCTTGATGGTGCGCGCAAGCTCGACGGTATAGGTGAGTGTTGCCAGGTCCCAGCCACGCGCAGGCGTCAGCGACATGCCGCGAACGGCGGCGCTGGGGATCCATCCCGCGGTAAACGCGCTGTCGGGCAGCGTCTGGTTGTATCCATAGACGAGGATCGCCGCTGCAATCACCATCAGCAGCAGATCGAGCCAGACATAGCTCATCAGGCGGCGCCACATATAGCTCCAGTTGATGGCACGGGCGATGGATGTGACGCGCTTGGTCTCGGCGTTACGCGCGGCAGACATAGCCCACCCCGCGCACGGTCTGGATGATGCGGGCGCCGCCAGCGTCCTCGATCTTGGCGCGCAGGTGCGCGATGTGCACGTCGACGTTGTTTGTGTCGCCCACGTATTCGTAGCCCAGCGCCTCGTGCGCAATGCGCTCGCGCGTGAGCACGGTGCCGGCATGTGCCATAAGCAGGGCGAGGACGTCGAACTCGCGGGCGGTCAGCACGATGGGCGAGCCTCCGACCGTGACTTCGCGGCGGTTGGGGTCGAGCGCAACCGAGCCCACGGCGAGCGTGGCGGGGGAGAGCGAGGCGGAAACCTGGGTCGAGTCACTGACCGGGGGTATCGCGGTGGCGCCGACACCCGTGCCGCCTGCCGCGCCCGTCCCGATGCCGCCAACGCCCGAAGCCGCCCGCACGGCCTCCGAGCGCTTCAGCGCCACGCGGATCCGTGCGAACAGCTCCTCGATCGCAAATGGCTTGGTCAGGTAATCGTCAGCACCGGCGTCGAGCCCGGCCACCTTGTCCATCACGGCATCGCGCGCGGTGACCATGATCACCGGCACGTCCTTGTGCTTGCGGACACGCCGCAGGACCTCCATGCCGTTGAGCTGCGGCAACAACACATCGAGCAGAATAAGATCGTAGTTGCGCTCCAGCGCCAGGTCCACGGCGGTGCGGCCGTCGGCGGCGTGTTCCACCTGGTAGCCCTCGTGCTCCAGCTCGAGCGTCACAAAGCGGGCGATTTTCTCCTCGTCCTCTACGATCAGGATCCGTGCCATGGGTGCCCCCGTCTGCGATTACTTGTCGTCGTTCAGATTTTGCTTGATGTCGTCCGCGGCATCGGCGGCGTGATTCATAAGGTTGTTGATGCTGCCGGGCACGTCGCCGTCGCTGTCGATGCGGTAGCGCATGCCAAAGAACAGGCCAATCAGCATCAGCCATATCGTGGCGCCCCAGGCAAACAGGGCGATGATGGGGATCAGGATGGGGATGTTGAGGATGATCGCATCGCGGCGCGTGGCGATAAACTTGGTGTCCAGGCTCAGGCGGAAGAGCTTTTTGAGGTACTCCCATACGCTGTCCATCTTCTTGGAGAAGTCGGTCTTTTCGCTCGACTTCTCGTAGGCGGCCTGCGCGGCGACCATCTCGGCCGAGGGCTCATCGGCCGGCGCGGACTCGGTGGCGGCGTGCGCCGACGTGGTCTGGGTCTTGCCTTGCGACTCGAGCCAAATGATGGCGTCCAAAACGTTGCCGTCGGCGGCGTCGAGCGCGGCTTTGGCATCGGTGTAGCTTACGTTGCACTTGGTGCGGATGGTTTCAACTTTTTCGAGGTCGTCCATGACCTGTCCTTTCGTTCGATGGGCGCGACGCCGGGCGATCTGCCCGGGCGCGAGCGTTGCGTTCGGCGGCCTGCGTTGCGCGGCGCCGCCCCGCCCTTGGTCGAACTCTATAGTGCAGGTTATAGATTAAGCGATTCTTGAGCCAAGATTAACGTTGGATGAGTTTTTGGGTAGCGGTGGGAAAAGTATTAGACCTCGATAGCGGGGGATGTGGTGCCGGTGCAAAACGGCGTCAAAGGTTGGTCGAGCAGGCGGTTTCTCCATTGATGTCCGCACAGCATGTGACACTTACCCTGCCGCCCCGCTCTGCCGCGGCGGCATGCGTCTGAACAACGACTCTCTAAGGAGTTCGATACCGATGAGTGACAACGCAAAGCATCTCGCAAAGAAGTGCGTAAAGGACGCGGGGCCGTGCCTCGCGCTGTGCGTAGCCGGCGCAGCGGTCGCGCTGCTGGCTGTTCTGGGGCCGTTCGACGTGCTCCGAAGTGCCAGCTTTCTGCATGTTTGCATGGCTCTTGCCGGCGCCACGATGACCGGCGGCGTGCTCGATCTGATCTTTTGGGTGTTTGACCCGTTTGGATGGAAGAGCGAGGGGTAGGTCCCAAAGGATGGAAGGGCTGGAACGGTTGACTTAGTGATCGTGCAGAATGTGGGCTAGCGACTTACAGGGAAGTGGTGATCCGATGACGGTCTATGTGACGGGCGATATTCACGGCGGCGTCGACATGCAAAAGCTTCGCGACTGGGATCTTGGGGATGGTCTGACAAGTGACGACTATCTCATCATCGCGGGCGACTTTGGCTTTCCGTGGGATTTCTCTGCCGAGGAATGTGCCGACATCGCCTGACTGGAGTCGCGCCCCTATACCGTGCTGTTTGTCGACGGCAACCACGAGCGTTTCGATCACTGGTCGGAGCGCCCCATGGAGCTGTGGCACGGCGGCCTGACGCAGCGTCTGTCGGACACCTCGCCCATCCGACGCCTGACGCGCGGTGAGGTTTTTGAGCTCGACGGCTCAACGATCTTTACCATGGGCGGCGCCACGAGCGTGGATAAGGAATACCGCATTCCGTATTCCAGCTGGTGGCCGCAGGAGCTGCCGGACGAGCGCAACTTTGAGGAGGCGCGGGCAAAGCTCGACAGCGTGGGTTGGAAGGTCGACTATGCGATCACCCATACCTGCTCCACGCGCATGCTTTCGCCCACGCTTTACCCGGCACCTGGCTGGAATTATCCCGATGTCGATCGACTCACCACGTTTTTCGACGAGCTGGAGGACCACCTGGACTACAAGCGCTGGTACTACGGGCATTTTCATCGTGACGCCAACCCAGCCGAGTGCCACACCGTGCTCTACGACTGTATTGTCCGCCTAGGCGACGAACTCCAGCCCTGGGATGTCGCGTAGGGGCGGGGTGGCTGGCTACTCGACCGTTACAGTGATGTTTTCCCGATGCGTGCGGATAACATCCCAGCTAAAGTGCTCGACCAGCTGCTCGGCAGAGCGCGGTGTGGCGTCCGGCGCGATGCCTGTTTGCCCGGCGAGCCAGCCCAGTAGTGCCTCGGGCGCGCCAAAGCGGGTGCGGAGCTCGCCCAGGTCCAGGTCGCGGTCGCGCTTGGAAAGGCGGCGGCCATCCGGCGACATGAGCAGCGGAATGTGCGCGTAGTGCGGCGTGGGAAGTTCCAGCAAATGCTGCAGGTAGATTTGGCGCGGCGTGGAGCCCAGCAGATCGCATCCGCGCACGACCTCGGTGACGCCCATGGCGGCGTCATCGACCACCACGGCTAGCTGATAGGCAAACACGCCGTCGCTGCGGCGCACCAAAAAGTCGCCGCATTCGGTGGCGAGTGCTTCGCATTGGGCTCCATACGTGCGGTCCACGAATTCGATCACATCGTTTGCGAGGTCGTCGACGGCGGGTACGCGCAGGCGCGTGGCCGGAGCGCGCAGAGCGCTGCGGCGGGCAACCTCCTCGGCAGAAAGGTCTCGGCAGGCGGCGCGGTAGATGGGCGTGCCGTCGCTCGCGTGCGGCGCGCTCGCGGCGTGGAGTTCGGCACGCGTGCAAAAACAGGGATAGGTGAGGCCGGCGTCTTGCAGCTGACGCAGGGCGTCCTCGTACAGATCCAGGCGATTGTGCTGGTAGTAGGGGCCTTCGTCCCATTCCAGTCCCAGCCAGGCCAGGTCGTCAATCAATTGAGTGGCAAGTTCCGGGCGCTTGCAGCGATCGTCCAGGTCCTCGATGCGCAGCACGATGCTGCCGCCTTGGCTGCGGGCCGAAAGCCACGAGCACAGGCAGCTGAACACGTTGCCCAAGTGCATGCGGCCCGAGGGCGACGGGGCAAAGCGGCCCACGACGGGGGTGGGCGCTGCCGTTGCTGGTGCGTCCGCGGCGTGTGTTGCTATGTTGCGTGCGTTGATATCCATGCGGACGAGTATAGCGCGGGGCTTGGCAGGGAAGGCGTTGCTGCGCTCACAAGTTGGCGGCGGTACGCATTGCGCACGGTGGGTTTGCGGCTCAAGGTCTCGATCGCTGCGTACCGACTTAGCCTCACAAACGACAGAAACCCCGGCAGCTCTTCGCAACTGCCGGGGTTTCCGCGGAAAAGGGGGACATGATCCTCGAGCGAACAGCAAAGGGGCAAACCGTTTTCGCTAAACTGCTTTATGCCCCTCGGCTGGCGGCTCAATCAGCGTATGCCGCGCCCACACAAAGCCGCTACACCTGTGACGGAGCTGTGAAGTGGTATCTATCGTTGGTGCAGGCCACGCCAAGGAGTGTCCCCAACGACTAGTCATTTAAGAACGTCCCCAATGACTAGCTGCTGGCGGCGGGCGTGACTTTCATCCCGTTTGGCGCTCCGGTCGCCTAGATATTCGTCATGTGCGCCCGTAAACGTGGGACAATGACGCTGTTGGTATCACAGACAAAGGATGTGCCTATGAACGCCCCCGTTGCCAAGACCTGTCGGCAGCGCCGCCTATTCGCGCGATTCGCTTCCGTCTGCGCACTCGTCGCGCTTGCGTTGTTGCTGCTGCCTGCCGCCGCACACGCCGACGGCTACTCCATGAGCCAAACCTACATCGGCGCCACGGTTGAGGCCGATGGATCGCTGACCGTTGTCGAGGGACGCCAGTTCGATTTCGACGACGACATCAACGGCGTGTTTTGGGAGATCAATACGGGCACCAACCAGCAGGGCGGCACGGCGGGCGTCGACGTTCTGAGTGTCGAGGAAGAGGACACCGCGTTTAACAGGGTCGATAGCGCGAACAAGGGCGACTCTGGCGTCTATATGGTTGAGCAGTCCGACGGCGGCGTAAAGATCAAGGTTTTTAGCCCCCACGAGAGCGGCGACAGCGTGATCTTCTACGTGAGCTACACCATGACTGGTGCGGTTATGAACTGGGCCGACACCGCCGAGCTCTATTGGAAATTTGTGGGTGACGGCTGGTCTGCGGATTCCGACGATGTCGAGATGGAAGTGTACTTCGCAAATGCTGCTGCCGGGACGGCGGCCGTCAAGGGCGATAACTTTCGCGCATGGGGCCACGGTCCGCTGACGGGCGATGTGTCACTCGATGAGGACGAGCCCATGGTCACCTATACCATTCCCTGCGTGCATCAGGGCGAATTCGCCGAGGCGCGCATCGCCTTCCCCAGCGACTGGGTGCCATGGCTTTCCGCTTCAAGTGAGGAGCGCATGTCAACGATCCTGAGCGAAGAGAAAGAATGGGCCGACGAGGCTAACGCCCGCCGCGCTCACGGTCGCATGATTGCCAATGCACTTGCCGTGCTAAGTGTTGTCGCGGCGGTGGCCTTTACCGGCACAATCGTTGTGTTCAAGCTGTGTCGCCGCAAGCCCAAGCCGCTTTTCCAGGACGAATATTTCCGCGATGTGCCTTCGGCCGACCATCCCGCCGTGCTTTCGGCCCTCATGAGCTGGAACGAGGTGCCCGATCAGGCATATATCGCCACGCTCATGAAGCTCACTGACGACCGTGTGATCAAGCTGGAGCAGGCGACCGTGACCAAGGCTAAGAAGGGCCTGTTGGGGCGTGAAAAAGAAGAGCAGACGTATCGCGTGACGGTGAGTGATGCGGGCTGGAAGTCGGCCAAGGGCATTGACCGCATGGTGCTCAAGGTCTTCTTTGCCGGTGCTAAGCCCGACGAGAACGGCGATCGCTCGCGCACGTTCGACGAGCTGCAGCACTACGTCAAGCAGCACGCTACGCCCGTGGGCGACAAGCTCGAGGACTATCAGAACACCGTTAAGGGCAAGCTAGCCGATAGCGAGTACGTTGCCTCGGACGGCATTGTCGCAATGGTGCTTTGCCTGGTTCTTGGTATTCTGATCGCCTGTGTTCCCGCGGGGTCCATCTTCTTTACCGACGGCGCACAGGCGAACATTATCGCCGCGGTTATCTCGGTGCCGATTGTGCTGGTGGGTATTGGCGTGGGCCTTACGTTCCGCCGCTTTACGCCGGAGGGCGCCGAGGTTGCGGCTCGCTGCAAGGCGCTTAAGCATTGGCTCGAGGATTTCACGCGCCTAAAGGAAGCCGTCCCCGGCGATCTGGTACTGTGGAACAAGCTGCTGGTGATGGGTGTGGCGCTAGGCGTTTCGAAGGAAGTCCTGCGTCAGCTTGCCGAGGCTGTTCCTCCCGAGGTGCGCGAGGCCGACGGTTTCTACGACAATTACCCCTGCTACTGGTGGTACTACCATCATTACGGTATCGATTCGCCGCTCGATTCATTTAACGATGTGTATCACGAGAGCATCCGTGAGCTGGCTTCGAGCTCCGACAGCTCGGGCGGCGGCGGTGGCGGCGGCTTCTCGGGCGGCGGCGGAGGCGGCG
>USKV01000033.1 GCA_900555355.1 uncultured Collinsella sp. | reverse complement strand
TTTCAAGGCATTGACACCCCATGTGTTCACCGGCATGTTCGCGAGCGACTGGCCGGCGGACTGCAGCATGCAGAACAGCGCAACCACCAAGATGGGCGTGTTTACCGTCGAAAGCGAGAGCAGGAACAGGGCGCCGGTCATGAGGGCCAGGCCGACGATCGAGATGGCACGCGGACCGAACTTGTCGAACACCACGCCGGAGATAGGGCTGATGATGATGCCCACCGCCGCGGCGGGAAGCATGGCCATGCCGGTTTCGAAGGCCGAAGCGCCAAGCGAGGTTTGCAGCAGCAACGGCAACAGCGTGTTGGTGACCAGGCATGCGGCGTTGATGAGCGTGACGATGATGGCGGCCACGCGGAACTCGCGCGTCTTGAGCGTGCCCAGTTGAAGCAGCGGGTCCTCGATTTTGCCCTGGCGTACGACGAACAGCACCAAGCACACGACACCCGCGACGATCGAGCCGAGCACCACGGGGTTGCCCCAACCCATCGACGAGGCGCTCGAGAACCCGTAGAGAAGTCCGCCGAAGGCGATGGTGGAGAGGACGACCGAGGGCAGGTCGAGCTTGGGGTTCTTCAGCTCGCCCACGTTTTTCAGCATGAACACGCCCAGCACCAGCACGAGAATTGCGAGGGGGACGATGGCGCCGATCATGGTGCGCCAGCCGTACGTGTCGATCACCGCGCCGCCTACGACGGGGCCGACCGCGGGACCCGCCGACATGACGATGCCCGCCATGCCCATAGCCGTTCCTCGTTTCTCGACGGGGAACACCAGCATGGGAACCACCGAGACAAGCGGCATGAGCACGCCTGAGCCCGCCGCTTGCAACACGCGACCGATGATGAGGAACAGGAAATCAGGGGCTGCGGCGCACAGCAGCGTGCCCAGCGCGAACACCAGCGTCGCCCCGAAGAATAGCGCGCGGGTGCTGAACTTGTCGATAAGGAACGCCGAAACGGGGACCATGATGCCGCTCACCAGCGGGTATATGGACATGATCCACTGGGCAGTCGAGGCATCGATGGCGAAATCGGACATGATGACCGGCAGCGCAGGCGACATCACCGTTTGGTTCAGTAGCGCCAAGAAGGCACCCAGGACGACGACCGCGACGATGCGGATCTGGGTACCGGTAATGCGCCCATTGGCGGGCGCGACCGTACAATTATCAGACATAAGCTTCCTTCGTATCTATTCGATTCTTCGCCGAAGGCGCGCTGGCCCGCGGGCGAAATAGCATGCACGTGCTATGCGTGCATCAGATACGACAGGAAGAAAGCGGCTGCTCAGAGCGCACTTGGGGAACAACAGGAGAGGCCCCGTATACCAGGGGCCGCCGAATTGCGATGTATGCTTTGGTCAAATCCTTCATAGCGGGGAGGTATTCTAGCAGCCGTCTTCGCCCCTTTCAAGGGATGTAACCCAGACGTTGATTTTCTTCACCGAGGCGCCATCGTTGACGGGTGGCGTGCTTCTCTATCGCCACACCGCGGGGCGAGGGAACGCCGCGGCGAGCTTGTACATCGGCTATGTGTGCAGCTGCGAGCGTGTCGCCGGCGCGCGCTGGGCGCCAGTCCGATCCGGCCGACTCTTGCCGACGGTCGGTCGCCGTCCTCCTCCATCTCCGCCCTCTCTGTTTTTTGCTCGGCTCCCTTGTCGTATCATGGACGGACGAGAATTGAGCGAAGGCGGTACGTATGAACATCCAGATATTCGGCACGAAGAAAAGCTTCGATACTAAGAAGGCGCAGCGCTATTTCAAGGAACGTCGTGTGAAGTTCCAGTTCATCGACTTGTAGGAAAAGGGGATGAGCAAAGGCGAGCTCGAAAGCGTGGCGCGCGCCGTCGGCGGGATCGACGCTGTGATCGATCCAAAGGCGAAAGATGCCGACACGGTTGCGCTCGTACAGTATCTTGCTGCCGACCAGAAGTTCGAAAAGGTGCTCGATAACCAGCAGATTCTTCGTGAGCCCATCGTTCGCAACGGCCGCCAGGCAACCGTTGGCTACGAGCCTGACGTGTGGAAGGGCTGGGAATAAAGCGGCTGGGAATAAAGTGAAGCGCCCACGCCCGTGGTTTTATCCACGGACGCGGGTGCTTGCGTAAGACGTCTCTTGTCGTTTGAGTGGAGCGCCCCGGCGGCGCTGAACAACGCGCCCCGGTGACGTGGCTGAACTGCATCCCAATTCTTGGACGGGCTAATTAGCGGCCTACGCCGCACATCTATGAGAGGGAATCGATGCGCACGGACGCTACTCCATGTAGCCACCCTGAATGGCGGAAACTGCATGCTCGGTAAAGAACTTGAGCGTGCCGGAGGTGTAACGATTAGCCTTGGGCTTCCAAGCGGCTCGGCGCTCGGCCAGGACGGCGTCGACCTCGGCCGGCTCCATCTCCTTGCCGGCGATGCCCACGATGGACAGCGAGCGCTCGGGGATGTTGATTCGGATAAGGTCGCCCTCCTCAATCAGGGCAATCGGACCGCCCACAGCGGCCTCGGGCGAAACGTGACCGATAGCCGGGCCCTTGGAGGCGCCGGAGAAGCAGCCGTCAGTGATCAGGGCAATGCTCGCGCCCAGCTCGGGGTCGCTGGCGATAGCTTCGGTGGTGTAGAACATCTCGGGCATACCGGAACCCTTGGGTCCCTCATAGCGAATGATAACGGCATCGCCGGGCTTGACCTCGTGCGTCAGGACGGCGTGAATGGCGTCCTCCTCGCAGTCGAACGGACGGGCCTTGAGCGTAGCCTGGAACATCTCGCGCGGAACGACGGTGTGCTTGACGACCGCGCCCTCGGGAGCAAGATTGCCGTGGAGGATGGCAATGGAACCGTCGGTGCCGAAGGCCTGGTCAAACGGACGGATGATGTCCTCGCGCTTGAGATTCCACTTCTCAAGGTAACGACCGCACTTCTCGTAGTAACCGTTGTTCTTGAGGTCCTCGAGGTTCTCGCCGAGAGTCTTTCCGGTGGCGGTCATAACGTCGAGGTGGAGCATCGACTTGATCTCCTCCATGATGCGCGGCACGCCGCCCGCATAGTAGAAGAACTGCGCCGGCCACTCGCCTGCGGGGCGAACGTTGAGCAGGTAGTGGGCGCCACGGTGCAGGCGATCGAAATCGTCGGCGGACATCTCGATGCCAAACTCGCGGGCGATCGCGGGAATGTGCAGCAGCGAGTTGGTGGAACCGGAGATGGCGCCGTGGACCATGATGAGATTCTCGAAGGACTCCTTGGTCACGATGTCGCGGGGGCACAGGTTGTGCTCGGAGAGCCACACGGACTGACGGCCAGCCTCGCGCGCAAACTCACGCAGATCGGAGCTGGTTGCGGGCAGCAGAGCCGTGCCGGGGAGCATAAGGCCCAGGGCCTCGGCGGTAACCTGCATGGTCGAGGCGGTACCCATAAAGGAGCAGGCGCCGCAGCTGGGGCATGCGTTGTGCTTGGCAAACTCGAGCTCCTCGCGGGAAATCTCGCCGCGCTCATAGCGGGCCGAGATGGCGCCGAGCTGCTCCAGGGTCAACAGATCGGGACCGGCATCCATGACACCGCCGGTAACGACGATGGAGGGGATGTTGATGCGTCCCATGGCCATAAGGTTCGCAGGCAGGCCCTTATCGCAGCTGGCAACAAAGACGCCGGCGTTGAACGGGGTGGCCTTGGCATGAATCTCGATCATGTTGGCGATCATGTCGCGACTGGGCAGCGAGTAGTTGATGCCGTCGTGGCCCTGGGCCTCGCCGTCGCAGATATCGGTGCAGAAGTAACGGACACCATGACCGCCAGCCTCGGCAACGCCGGCACGGACCTCCTCGACCAACTCAAACAGGCCGGCAGAACCCGGATGCGAGTCGCCGAACGTCGACTCGATAATGACCTGCGGCTTGTCCAGATCCTCGATGGACCAGCCAGAGCCCAGACGCAGCGGGTCCATCTCGGGGCTGATGGTGCGGAACTTGCCGGAACGCGGCTGCAGCTTGGCAACCAGGTCGGCTGCCTCCTGCTGAATCTGTGCCTTGGTCTTCTCGTCCATGATGCTCTCCTCTTTTGATTTGAACGGTTGTACCAATCGTTGGTTAATGAATCAGGTGTAAATGGGTACCGAGCGATGCGCTCGGCAAAAGATGCTTAGCCACGCGAACTAGGCAAAGAACGAAATCACCAGGGCGCAGGCAAGACCC
Source organism: uncultured Collinsella sp. (assembly GCA_900555355.1). Lineage (GTDB taxonomy): Bacteria > Actinomycetota > Coriobacteriia > Coriobacteriales > Coriobacteriaceae > Collinsella. Next base: position 6,810 of record USKV01000033.1, on the reverse strand, counting down.
GAAAGGCCGATGAGCGTCTCCATAACGGTCCAGGACTTGAGGGTGGTCTTCTCGTCAATCTCCAGGAACGAGGAGCACATCCAAAAACCGGCATCGTTGACGTGCGAGAGGGCCGTGGCACCGCCGCAGATGGCACGCATGGCGGCCGAGCACGCAACCAACGATCAGGTCGTCTGTATCGAAGAGCTCTGCGACGAATCCGAGCGCCTGGCCGAGGCCGGTGAGGATTACTCCGCCGCCGACACCGCGTTCCACAATGCCATTGCCGAGAGCTCCGGAAACCTCGTCGTTCCCCGCCTGATGGGCGTGCTCAAGGCATCCGTCCCCCTCTTTATCGACGTGACTGGCAAAAAGCTCGTCGAGGAAACTATCCGCACGCACCGCGATGTGGCCGACGCCATCGCCTCGCGCAATCCCACCGCCGCGCACGACGCGATGTATCTGCACCTGGTGTATAACCGCAACATGATTGCGGAGGGAGCAGAAGCAAAAGGCATTTAGGGCCCGACAATAATCTTTCTTTGGCAAAACGCAGGCGGCGGCTGCCCAACACACAGGGCAGCCGCCGCTTTTTGCAATCGATTGGTGCAAAGGAGTTGGCTAGAGCTCGCAGGCAACCTTGTAGCCATCGCCGATGGCATCGCGGATGTTGCCACACTTCTGGGCATCGCCCAGCACGTGGACAGCAACGCCAGCAGCGGCAAGGTCGTCGGCCAGCTTGGTATTGGGACGATAGCCCATGGCAAGCACCAGCGTATCGGCATCGGCGATGGTGTGGACCTCGCCGTCCTTCTCGTAACTGATAGTGTCCTCGGTAATCTCGGTCACCTTGGCCTCGGTCAGCACGTGAACGCCCTTGGAGAGCATGCGCGTGATGAGCACCGCGCGACCGGCACCACCCTCATTGGCGGCGAGCGTCTTGGTCATCTCGATGACGGTGACATCGCGATTGGCCGGCGACAGGTCATTGACCAGCGGAGCCAGGTAATCGGCCGTCTCGCAGCCGACGGTGCCGCCGCCCACGATGACGATCTTCTTGCCCGGGAAAGCCTTGCCACCCAGCAGGTCGTCAGCCGTCATAACCTGCTTAAAGCCCTGCATGAAGGCCGGAGCGATGGGCTCGGCGCCATAAGCCAGGACAACCTCGTAACCCGCGTAGTCATGCTGAATGTCCTCGGCAGTAAGCTCGGTGCCAAATACGCACTTCACGCCGGCCTCGGCCAGACGACGGTACTGATACTTGATCACGCGGGTGAGTTCCTGCTTTGCCGGCGGAACGGCCGCGATACGCATCTCGCCGCCCGGCTCATCCTGCTTGTCCACGAGCACCACGTTGTGGCCGCGCTTGGCGGCAATGTAGGCTGCCTCCATGCCCGCAGGACCAGCGCCCACAACGAGCACGTTCTTGGCCTCGGCGGCAGGCTCGTAGCCAGCCTCGTCGCGCTCCACGTCCGGGTTGACGGTACAGGAGATGCGCTTGCCGAACATGATGCCGTTCAGGCAGCGCAGGCAGCCAATGCAGGGGCGGATATCGTCGGCGTTGCCGGCAGCGGCCTTATTGCAGAACTCGGCATCGCACAGATTGGCGCGGCCCATCATGCAGATGTCGGCAGCGCCGTCCTCGATCAGCTCCTCGGCGATCCAGGCCTCGTTAATGCGACCGACGGTGGCGACGGGAATGTTGACGTGCTTTTTGATCTCGCGCGAGCAGGCGGCATGCGAGGCCTGCTGCGTACCGGCGGCGGGAATCGCGGAGCCGCGCTTGATGGTGGTACCGCCCGACACGTGAATCATGTCGACGCCGGCCTTCTCCAGGCGACGCGAGACGTAGATCATGTCGTTGAGGGTCAGGCCGCCATCGGTGTACTCATCGCCCGAAATGCGGACGTCGATGATAAAGTCCTTGCCGCAGCGCTCACGAATCTCGGCGATGACCTCGAGCAAGAAGCGCATACGGGCGTCGAGCGAGCCACCATACTCGTCGGTACGCTTGTTGTAGAGCGGAGTCAAAAAGCCGCCGAGCATGCCGTGGGCGTGTGCCGCATGGACTTCAACGCCATCGACGCCAGCCTTCTGCATACGCACGGCAGCGTCGCCAAACTGATGCGTGAGCTCGTGAATCTCGTCGACCGTGATGGGGCGCGGTGCCTCGCGGGCGTAAGACGGGCCCACAAAGGACGGAGCGATCAGGCGAGGCGTGCCCGGAATGTTAAAGGCCATGTAGGCGGGGTGGAAGAGCTGCGGCATGATCTTGCAGCCATACTCGTGGACGGCCGCGGCGAGCTTTTCCCAGCCGGGGATAAACGTGTCGTCGTAGCAGCACATGTCACCCGGCAGATAGGTATAGGTGGGCTCGACCGTCACGACCTCGGTAATGATGAGGCCAACGCCGCCCTTGGCACGGGCACGGTAATGATCGACCAAGTCGTCGGTCACATAGCCATGATCGGCCAGGTTCGTGGATACCGGCGGCATAAAGACGCGGTTCTTGACCTCGGTTGTACCGACCTTGATCGGGCTAAAGAGCATTGGATAGGCGGAGGACTCCATGCGGGATTCCTTTCATTTGAGCCGCTAGGCGGCAGTTGCTGACGTACCTATCGTACCAGCAACTGCCGTATCCGCAGTCAAACATGCCCAAACGCCGGTCGGCTAATGAATACCGCGACCCAAGTCTTCGGCGATTTTGTCTACGCCCTTAAGTGCGGCGCACGTCTTTTTGTTGGAGCAATGCCCGGTGCAAACGCCGCCCTGAGCGCAGTCGGCGCAGGTGCCCTTGCGGTAGATGCGCACGCACACGGCGACAAACGCAATACCGATAACAGCCAGTACAACAATATCGATAGGTGCCATAGCAAGCCTCCTCTAGTTAACCACCACTTACTTTACCCCATTCTCCACCTACCAAAAAGGGACAGGTTTATTTTGGTCGGTTTTATCTGCGGAAACGCCACATCTCCCCCACCAAAAAGCCCGAGTGTCGCTGGGACACCCGGGCTCGTGGAAAGGGGTTAATCCTTATTCGGACTTAAGCGGAAACTGCGGCGGAAGCAGTGTTGGTCTCGTCCTCATCGGTCCATGCATGCTTGGGCATGGGACGGAAAATCTGGAAGAGCATCGCAACCAGCAGCACAATGGCCACAACCGTCCAGATACCAAACTGCCCAAGGACAAGCAGATTGTAGAACTGGTTGATGAACAGGCCGATCACCCAAGCGAAGGCGCACTCGTAGCCGATGGCAATCGCGGTCCACTTGCCAGAGTCCATCTGGTTGCGGATGGTGCCAATGGCGGCAAAGCACGGAGCGCACAGCAGGTTGAACGCGCCAAAGGCGACGCAGGCGCCCATGGTTGGGAACATAGCGGCAAACGCGGTCCACAGGCTCGGGTCGGTCTCGCCCGCATCGGCGACGGACAGCAGCGAGCCGGCGGTGGCAACGACGTTCTCCTTAGCGACAAGGCCAGAGAAAGTCAGCGCAGCTGCCTGCCAGGTGCTAAAGCCGAGCGGGGCGAAGATCCAGGCAACCAGGTTGCCCAGCATGGCGAGCACGGAGTAGTCCATATACTCCTCGGGGATGCCGTCCATCGCAGGCAGGAAGCCAAAGGCACCGTTATAGCTACCAAAGTTGGAGAGGAACCAAACGACGACGGTGGACGCGAAGATAATCGTGCCGGCCTTCTTGATAAAGGCCCAGCAGCGCTCCCACACGTGCAGCGCCCAAGAGCGGATCGCCGGGAAGTGGTAGGCGGGAAGCTCCATAACGAACGGCGTCGGGCGACCGGCGAAAAGCTTGGTCTTTTTGAGCATGAGGCCCGAGGCGATGACGGCAAAGACGCCCAGGAAGTAGAAGAGCGGGCTGATCCACGCCGCGGTGGTGGAAGAGTCGCCGATGATGGAACCCATGAGCAGGGCGATGATCGGCAGCTTAGCGCCGCAGGGGATGAACGTGGTAGTCATGACCGTCATGCGGCGGTCCTTCTCGTTCTCGATGGTCTTGGTGGCCATGACGCCGGGGACACCGCAGCCCGAGGACACGAGCATGGGGATAAAGGACTTACCGGACAGGCCAAAGCGGCGAAACACGCGGTCCATGATGAAGGCGACACGGGCCATATAGCCGCAGTCCTCCAGGAAGGACAGCATCACAAAGAGCAGGAACATCTGCGGCACAAAGCCGAAGATGGCGCCCAGGCCGGCGACGATGCCGTCGCAGACCAGCGAATCGACCAGGCCACCGTCCTCGGTGCCACCCGCCACAAGCGCGTCGTGGACCATGGTGGTAATACCCGGAACATACGGGCCATACTGCGCCGGGTCGACCGAGTCAGCGTCGTCACCCGCGGCCTCGACAGCCTCATCGTAGGCGTCGCGGCCCTGGCCGAGCACATACCAACCGTCGGTACCAAAGAGCTGGTCGTTGGTGAAGTCGGTCACCGTGCCGCCCAAGGTAGAAACGGCGATGTAGTACACGCAGAACATGATGACGACAAAGATCGGCAAGCCCAGGATACGGTTGGTAACCACGCGGTCGATCTTCTCGGAGGTGCTCATCTTGGCCGGGGCCTTGGTCATGCACTCGTCGATGATGTGGGCGATCACGCCATAGCGCTCACCGGTGATGATGGACTCGGCATCGTCGTCGCAATCCTGCTCGCACTGAGCGACCAGCTGCTCCACACGAGCGGCCTTCTCCTTGGTGAGGTTGATGAGTTTGCAGGCGTCTGCATCACGCTCGAACAGCTTGACAGCGTAGTAGCGGCGCTTGTTGGCGGGAACGCTTGCCGGCAGGTTGTTCTCGATGTGGTCCAGAACGTCCTCAATGGAAGAGTCGAACTTGTGCTCCGGCACCTGGCCCTTGGAAGCGGCGGACTTCTTAACCTGCTCGAACAGCTCCTTGATACCCTTGTTCTTAAGAGCCGAGATCATCATGACCGGGCAGCCGAGCTTCTTGGACAGCTTGTCGGTGTCGATCTTATCGCCGTTCTTCTCGACCAGGTCGGCCATGTTGAGGGCAACGACCACGGGCAGGCCGGTCTCGATAACCTGAAGCGCCAGGTACAGGTTACGCTCGAGGTTGGTGGCATCGACGACTTGGACGACAACATCGGGCTCGCCGCTCATGAGGTAATCGCGCGAGCATTGCTCCTCGGGGCTGTAGGGGGAAAGCGAGTAGATGCCGGGGAGGTCCGTGATGGTAACGTTCTTGTCGCTTAGGAGCTTGGCTTCCTTTTTCTCAACCGTGACGCCGGGCCAGTTGCCAACGTAGCCGTTGGCGCCGGTGATCAGGTTGAAAAGCGTGGTCTTGCCGCAGTTGGGGTTACCCGCCAGCGCGACATGGATCTGAGAATCCGCCATTCAATCCTTCTTCCTTGTGTGCCTGCGCTGCTTTCTCCGCGCAGGCTGGATAAATGTGCTTCAAAGTTGCAGCATTAAGTTAGAAAAACCTAACTTTATCTGCAGAAATATACGCCGCGAGCCCTTACTGGACCTCGACGACGGCCGCCTCCTCCTTGCGGATGGAAAGCTCGTAGCCGCGCACGTTGATCTCGACCGGATCACCGAGCGGCGCGACCTTCACGACCTTGAACGAAGTGCCCTTGATGAGCCCCAGGTCCATAAGGTGGCGGCGAAGCGCACCCTCACCGTGAAGCTTGACGATGGTAGAGCTCTCGCCCACCTTAACGTCACCCAACGTCTTCATCCTCTTGTCCCCCTTTCGGTTTTTATGAAATGCTTCGGACTAACCGACGGTCATGATGTGCATGGCAACCTTGGAATCGATGCCAAAGCGTGCGCCCAGCACCGTGACGATGATATTGGCACCACTCGAGCTCACCACGTGGATTTCGTTGCCCTCGACAAAGCCGAGGTCCTTGAGGTGGTGTTTCATGTCCTCATTGCCCTTTACACGAGACACGCGCACGGTTTCGCCCGCTTTTACCATCGAAAGCGGCATGGCCGGCATCTGCGGTCCGCAAGACATGAGTTGCTCCTAACGTCAGTTCGTCCTCAACATCGACGCGATAAAAGTTAACCACGTCTATGTTCGCTTTAGTAAACTAGCACGCGGTTAACTTTTTGGAAAGGGTCCCCATTCAGATTTCGAAAAAGTTTCCTATACGAAACAAAAAGGCGCGGCAAAGGACCATCCTTTACCGCGCCCTATCATGCTTAAAGCGAGAGGTTTCTAATCGACGTAACGCAGGAAGCCTCATCCACGCCCGAAACGCGGAACACAACATCCTCGCCGCACTCGCCGTAGAGGGCCATCAGGCCCATAACGTCGCGACCGTCGGTATGACGGTCACCGATGCTGACCGACACGTCGCTACGATGCTTGGCGATAATGTCATAGAGCAACGCAACCGGGCGGGCATGTAGTCCCAACGGATCTTTAATCGTCTTTGTAAACTCGACCATGTCCCCTCCCACGACATCGCACATTCGGCCGGCAAACCCAGCCACGTGGTAGCTATTGTAGCGTTAGATGCTTGTTAAAGCCCGCCAGAAGGCTCAACCGGAAAGTGCGTCCCATTATTTGGCTGGATTCTGGGTCGCAGTTTCCAAAAGGACCCTGTTTGGGAAACTGCGACCCGTTTTGGACGCAAATTCCGGGTCGTAGTTTCCGCGACGCCCGGTCATCCCATGCCTTCACAATCTCGGCGTATAAAAAACGAGGGAAGGCACACGTCCTTCCCTCGTTGCGGGCAATATGTAGCCGCTCGCCTACATCAGGCGCAGGCTGACGTCCTTGAGCTGGGCGCCCGCCATTGTGAGGTGGCCGCCGCCGCCCAGCTTTTCCATGATGA
>USKV01000032.1 GCA_900555355.1 uncultured Collinsella sp. | reverse complement strand
TAAGCGTCTCGTAGCAGAGCTTGGCGAGCGCCAGGCCGGCCATTCCGCCTTTGCCGCCGGCGCGGTAACAACGGCCATAGGGGATGAGAGCGTGTAGGTTTTGCCCTGGTAGTCGAGGACAAAGCGCAGCTTGCATCCTTCCTCCAGAAGGTTTGACGCTGCATCGAGGAACTTGTCTTCGAGCGTGAACGTCGCCAGATTATTCGTGCCCGATGCGCTGGCCTTGACTTGGCCAATCTGCGTGACGGTTTCGGATGAGCTGTCCGCGGCGGGCGTCACTTTGTTGATGCGCAGCGTTGCCTGTCCACCCTGTGGCAGATGCGCCTGCACGGTAAAGGCGTGCGTATCGGGCTGCTCGTTTGCCGTGTCGTCCTTCGGCAATGCCATGAACGTGGCTTCGGCGTACTGGATGTCCCATTCGTCAAACGTGAGCTGGCGAAAGTACGGCTGACCATCGGAGAATGGACGCGTGGGAGCGGTAATGGCGGTGCCGCCCTGGATACGCGCAAGGGGAATCTCGACATCACGGTAGCCCACCATACTAATGGAGATACCGCCGTTAAAGTCGTATGCGTCGAGAAGCGTTGCCTCGTCCACGTAGCCTTCCGAAAGAGGGGCGACCTCAAAGATGGCCGTGCCTTCGTCATCGGTCGTGGCGGTGAGCTGCTTGCCTGCGGCATAGCGCGATGTGAGCGTGACCTGGGCACCCGTGATGGGCGTATTCTTGTTGGCGACGTCGATCACAACCACACCAAACATGGTGCGCGAGAGCACCAGGACCTTGAAGGGGTCTTCTTCGTCGGCATAGGCCGCGGTGGGCGCGAACGGCAATATGAAGGCGTTTGCGCTTCCCGGCACGCGCGGTAACATAACGCTCGCCAGCGAGGACGCTCCGGCAACAAGTAACGAACGGCGATCAAGCATCTTTGGCTCCCATCCCGCAGGTATCGGTGGAAATAATCCAATTTTGCGAGAAGGCGCCACGTGGCGGTAGTGCCGTTCGATGGCCAAAATGTCCAATTTGAGCGTGCGAAAGCGTCGGGCCCCCGGGACGCTTTCGATATGCCAGGTAGTCTGGCCGCTAACGCAACATATGCGCGACCAGCTCGGCGCGAGTTCCGATACCAAGCTTGGCATACACTCCTGATAGGCGGTTTTTGACGGTACCCGGCGATACTCCCATATGGCGTGCGATTTCGGCGTTGGTCCACCCACGGCAGGCGAGCATGGCCATGGTGAATTCCGTGGTCGTTAGATCGTCGGCCACGTCCTCGCCCGAATCGGGGTTGTGGATGCGCCGCCAGCCGTAGCTGAATCGATACGTAATCTCGATGATGCGTGCGAAGTCGTCAGGGTATTGCGTTTTTAGACACGCCTCGATAAGCCCCTGCAAAAGGCCGTGGTGCTCGCCGATGAGTTCGATAAGGCCGTCGGGACGCGCAACGTCCCAAGCGGCTCCGAAGTGTGCCTTTGCGGTGTCGATGTCCTTGAGGCTCATGCAGGCCATGGAAGCCGACAAGTGCAGGAACAGCTCCGAGATGGGATAACTTCCCTGTTTCATGATCAGGGCGTTTTCCGCCATGCCCAGACTGCGGCCATATTCGCCGCGCAGGTACAGGGCATGCGCCATCACGTAGCTGGCGAACAGGCGCAGGCCTTCGGGCAGATGCGCCGCAAGCGGATAAAACTCTTCGGCAGAATACGGGGAAGACAAGTGCAACAGGACGCTTGCGGCCGAGGCGAACAGGATATGCGTGGCGTGGACGGCGGGTGATTCCTCGTCAGTTGGCGTATCGAGGATGCCCGCAAGGCAACGGCGGGCATCGGCGATACGATTGAGCGACAGACTGGCATATCCGCAGATAAGGCATGCGGAATAGCGCAGTGCGGAATCGGTGGCGTCAAGATAGGGACGCGCTGTCTTGGCAGCGAGGGCGGCCTGTCCGCGAAAGTACAGCGCTTCTGCCGTGGCGATAGTGCGTGAATCGGGGTCGGAAATGCCTGCAACCGCAGCGTCAATCTGCCCCGGCACAAAGGCAGTGCACATCAACGGCATGGGAACGCATGGGTAGCCATCGCAGTCCATCTTCCATCTCCCAACAGCTGGCAACAATAGCAGCAATTGTACTCCTGTTGCTCGGGACCCCTTTCGTTTTACTGTTCGGTTAACGCTGCGGATCGTTTTGGAAGGCTTACGAGCATGGTAGTCCCGTTCTCGGAACTTGCTTCGACCTCTACCGTGCCACCGTGAAGTGCTGCAATCTCCCAAACAAGCGCTAGCCCGAGTCCTGCGCCGCCGTATGCCCTGCTGCGGGATTTGTCTAGACGAAAGAACGGCTGGAAGATGCTCTCTCGGTACTGCTTGGGTATTCCCGGGCCCTGGTCCTCGACTCGCAGGAACACGTGGCTGTCGTTGTCGCAGATGGAGACGTTAACAGTCGAGCCGGGGTGGCTGTAACGGATGGCGTTTTCGGCCAGGTTGAACAGCAACCGATAGAGGAGCGTGTCGCTCCCGATTACTAAAGCGTCTCCAGCACAGTTGAGGGCTATGCTCCTATTTTCGGCAAGTGGCGCAAGGTCAGTGAGGACCTCTTCGGACAAGGGACCGAGTTCAACATCGTCCTCGCAAGGAACGCTGCGGAGCTCACTCATCTCAAGCAATACCTTGGTCATTCGAGACATGCGCTCGGTTTGTTCTTGTAGCAGGCCGAGCAGCTCGGCTGTTTCGGGTTGCAAACCGGAGTGCTCGGAGATGAATAGTTCAATCTGTGCTTGCATAAGTGCGAGCGGGGTGCGCAGCTCGTGTGCGGCGTTGCCGGTAAACTGACGCTGTGCAGAGAACCCTTCGCCAAGACGGGCGATCATGTCGTTGAAAGAGGCGCTGCATCGTTGTAGCTCGGTGGGCACATCTTCACTGAGTCTGATTTCGCTTAGGTTGTCAGGCTGCACACGCTCAACCTGGGCTGCAAAAGCCCGTAGCGGTTTGAGTGCACGGCCGCTCACAAAGTATGCCAGCACGCCGCCAAGGAGTGTGACTCCAGCCGTGATGTACCAGGCTGTCGTGCCAAAAGACTCCTGTGCGTCGTTTACGACGATCGTGACCTTGTCATCGGGGGTCGCTTTCGTTGGGTCAAACGCCTGAGGTGCATCTACGCCGGCTGCGCTAAGGGCCGAGATGTCGCTGCCGATAGCATCCATGTAGCGCATGCCCGTATAGCCGACCAGACAGTTCGTCAGCACGCATGCCGCACACGTCAGCAGTGCCGTCATAATCGTTATGCGCCATTGCAGCGAAAGCCTTTTCATTCGCTATCCTCCATAACGTAGCCCTCTCCAATCCGATTGCGAATCGGGTCGTATCCCAAAGCGCTGCGTAGCTTTTTGCGGAGTGACGAGATGTGAACGCGGGTTGCGTTGCTAAAGCTGTTCACGCTGCTATCCCAAACGTGCTCGATAAGCTCCTCTTGGCTTACCGGTCGCCCCTGATTAAGCATCAGGTATTCCAAGATTCCCGTTTCCTTGCGCGTAAGAGATAAAGCCTCGCTGTCCACGGAAGCGATGCGCGCCTTGGTGTCAAAGCTGAGCTTTCTGCAGGTTAAAACTACGTCGCTTTGTGTAAAGCGTCTTAGGGTAAGGCTGCGAATCCTTGCCGCAAGCTCGTCCAGATGAAACGGCTTGGTGAGGTAATCGTTGGCGCCGGCATCGAGTCCGGCGACTTTATCGGATACTTCGCCACGCGCGGACAGAATCAGTACCTTAGTCTCGCAGTCAGTTTTCCTAAGTTCCCTGAGTACGGTCATGCCGTCGATGCGGGGAAGGTTGAGATCGAGTACCACGAGGTCGAAGGCCTCAACGTCCAGTAGGTCGAGCGCCTCCTGTCCGTCGTGACAGCAGTCGACACTGTACGCCAAGTTCCGCAAGCTGCGCGCGATTGCGTCGCACAGCGCCCGCTCGTCCTCGACGATCAAAATACGCATAACAGTCTCCTTGCACATTTCAAATCGCGCTTAACACGGATTTTATAGCCGATATGGTCCAATGGTCGCGTAACGAAAGGAGTGGTCAGGTTGTTCAAAGCGGTAAAACCTGTAATGCAGGTTGCGTTGCTGATCGTCGGTGTGGCCATGGTGTGCTTTGGCGTTATGCGTGGCGAGGCGGATGCCGTGCTGGCCAAAGCGATTAGGCTGTGCTTGGAGTGTATCGGAATTGGATAAAAGAGAAAACACTGCGTCGCATGTTTTGGCCCGATTTCGCGGATTCATTCAGGCGGCGGCAACACTTATTACCAACATTCACCTGCCAAACTTTGCCAAAGGCGGCATCTATCAGGGCGCGGGAAAAACAGTCTGCGTACCTGGACTTAATTGCTATTCGTGCCCCGCGGCATCGGGTGCGTGCCCCATCGGGTCGTTCCAGTCGGTGGTAGGTTCATCCAAGTTCAACTTTTCTTACTATGTTACCGGTACGCTCATTTTGCTCGGCGTGCTGCTGGGGCGCTTTGTATGTGGCTTTCTGTGCCCGTTTGGCTGGCTGCAGGAGCTGCTTCATAAGATTCCCGGCAAAAAGTTCTCCACGAAAAAGCTCAAGCCGCTCACGTACATCAAGTACGTCGTGCTGCTGTTTGCCGTGGTGCTGCTGCCCGTCTTGGTGGTTAACGACGTGGGCATGGGCGACCCGTTCTTTTGCAAGTACATCTGTCCACAGGGTGTGCTCGAGGGCGCCATTCCGCTGGCCATTGCCAATGCCGGCATTCGATCTGCGTTGGGACAGCTCTTTACTTGGAAACTTGTCGTTCTCATTGCCGTGGTAGTGCTGAGCGTTTTGTTCTATCGCCCCTTCTGCAAATGGATTTGCCCGCTCGGCGCATTCTATGCGCTCATGAATAGGGTGTCCCTACTGGGGATTCGGGTTGACGCATGCAAATGTGTCTCGTGCGGCAAGTGCTCAAAGGTTTGTCAGATGGACGTTGATGTGGTCCGCGCACCCAATCATGCCGAATGCATCCGGTGCGGAAAGTGCATCGGGGCCTGTCCCGTCGATGCCATCAGCTATCGCTATGGCCTGGATGTGTCGGCGGAAAAGCTCCCCTTGACCGCCGATAAAAAGTAAACAAGCTTCGACAAAACGGAGGAACGACTATGAAGCTTTCTAAGATTGCGGCCCTGTTTATGGTGCCGGTGCTGGCCTTGTGTCTTGTGGCGTGCTCGGCACCTGGCGGCAATGCGAGCGAATCTGCGAGCTCCGATCCTAAGATCGCAGAACTCACTGCGCAGAAGCCGGCCAATGCCGACGAGGCCGCCGAGCTGTATGCGAAGCTCATGAAAAAGGAGAACGAGATCTTTTCGAGTGATAACGCGCTGTGGGAAAAGGTATTCAATGCGGCAAATAAAGACTCGGCAATGATTGAGGACGGCAGCAATTACGGCGATTTCCTGCTCAAGACCATCGACGGCGCCAAGGATAAGTTTACGGCGGATGAGCTTAAGACGCTCAAGGCCGGTGCACAGCAGATCAAGGAGATCGAGGACAAGCTCGAGAGCCTGGAGAAGGAGTTCCCCGGCTGTGGAAGCACGCCGAGTGCAGGCGAGAGCGTCGACGCTTCGACCGCTGGCATGACGGCTGGTGCCAATGCTTCGAACGAGGCGACGAAGTTCCCCAGCTTTACGGGCAAGGACCTGGACGGCAACGACGTGAGCAGCGACGAGCTGTTCTCTAAGAACAAGGTCACCGTCATGAACTTCTGGTTCACTACTTGCAAGCCGTGCGTGGGCGAGCTGGGCGATCTTGAGAAACTGAATCAGGAGCTTGCCAAGAAGGGCGGCCAGGTCGTGGGCGTCAATTCCTTTACGCTCGATGGCAACAAGGGCGAGATTGCAGATGCCAAGGACGTGCTGAGCAAGAAGGGCGTGACGTATAAGAACATCTGGTTCAAGTCGGATAGCGAGGCCGGTAAGTTTACGTCAAATTTGTTCTCGTTCCCGACAACGTATGTCATCGATCAGAATGGCAACATCGTAGGGGAGCCCATCGTGGGAGCCATCAGCTCCGCCGAGCAGCGCGCTGCACTCAACAAACTTATCGACCAGGCGATTGCGAATAGCGAGCAGTAAAAAACACGTAAAGCATCGCGAGGATCGTGTGTCGCTGTGCGGAGTAGTCCGCTGCCTTTCAAGATAATCTCCACCATATAGAGGCCCCACTTGGGGCCTCTTTTTTGGGCGCCGTTCCGTTCGTTTTTTGGCGCGGTTCCCTACATTCCTCACTGGTGTCGGTGAAAAATGGGGATAGAGTAGGACAAACGCGTCGAATACGAACGGCGGGGGAGAGTGGGCTAGTGCGCCCGCGTGGGAGAGGTTGCCGTCCATGTTGGAGCTCAAAGGTATTTGCAAAAGATACGTTACGCAGTCGTTTACGCAGGTGGCGCTCGACAGCGTAAGCCTGTCTTTTCGCGATAACGAGTTCGTGGCCATTCTGGGTCCCTCGGGCTCGGGTAAAACCACGATGCTCAACGTTATCGGCGGACTCGATCATTTCGATTCTGGCGACCTGCTGATCGACGGTATTTCGACTAAGGATTTTCACGATCGCGATTGGGATGCCTACCGCAACAACCGCATCGGCTTTGTTTTCCAAAGCTATAACCTCATTCCGCATCAGACCATTTTGGAAAACGTTGAGCTAGCGCTGACGCTTACGGGTGTGGGCCATGCCGAGCGCCGCCAGCGTGCGCGCGAGGCGTTGGAGAAAGTCGGCCTGGGCGAGCACGTTAACAAGCGCCCGAGCCAGCTATCGGGCGGACAGATGCAGCGCGTGGCCATCGCCCGCGCCCTGATTAACGATCCCGAGATCGTGCTGGCAGACGAGCCGACCGGCGCTTTGGATTCAACGACATCCGTACAGGTCATGGATCTGCTCAAGGACGTGGCGCGCGACCGCCTGGTTATCATGGTCACGCACAATCCCGAGCTGGCGTACCAATATGCCACGCGCATCGTCAATCTGGCGGACGGCAAGATCACCGACGATTCCGATCCCTTCGATGTCGCTGACGCCACGCGCCGCGAGGCCAAGCCTACGCGCAAAACCTCGATGAGCTTTGTGACGGCGCTGGGGCTTTCTGCCCGAAACCTCATGACCAAGAAGGGCCGCACGGCCATGACTGCCTTTGCGGGCTCGATTGGCATTATCGGTATCGCGGCGATCTTGGCGCTGTCCAATGGCGTAAACGGTTACATCAAAAAGGTCGAGGAGGATACGCTCTCGAGCTACCCGCTCACCATTTCCAAGCAGGATTACGACCTGTCGTCCATGATGGGCGGACAGGGGGCCACGGACGACGATATGTCCAAGAACGAGGGCTCGTCCGACGACAGTGCCGGCGGCAAGGCTAAGGGAACCGATAAGATTCCTGTGGTCACGGCCGTAAAGGATATGTTTGCGAGCGTTAAGTCTAACGACATGACAAGCTTTAAGGCATGGCTCGATGCCGGTGGCGACGGCATCGATAAAGAGGTCAACGCCATTCAGTACGGCTACGGTGTATCGCCGGTTGTCTATCGTGCCGGCAAGGGCGATGAGAAGCCCGTCCGGCTTGTTCCCAACGCTATGACCGAGGCAATGAGCGGAGGCGCGAGCTCGGCGGCAACGGTGAGCATGGAATCCATGGGAACCTCGGTCTTTAACGAGATGATTGACGACCAGAGCCTGCTCGACAGCCAGTACGATGTCGTCGCCGGTCATTGGCCCACGTCTGCCAACGAAGCCGTGATGGTGCTTTCGAGCCGCGGTACGGTGGGCGACTACACGCTCTATAGCATCGGTGCGCTGGACATCGATGAGCTCAACGATCTGGTAAACAGCGCTATGACGGCTGACGGTGGGGTCGAAACGCCCGAGACCGGCACCGACTTTACCTACGACGATGCGCTGTCCACGACGTTTAAGATGCTGTCGCCGGCCGATGTCTATCGCAAAAACGAAGAGACCGGCATATGGACCGACATGTCTGGTGATGCCGACTTTATGGCCGCCAAGGTTGCCGACGGTATCGACGTGCACATTGTGGGCGTGGTGCGACCTAACGAGACGGCCAATGCGAGCGCGTTGTCTCCGGGCATTGCCTATACGCATGCGCTGACTCGCCGGCTTATGGAGCGCGCCGCCGATTCGCAGATTGTGCAGGAGCAGCTTGCCCACCCCGAGACGGATGTCTTTACGGGCAAAACCTTCGACGAACTGCAAGGCGAGGCCAAGCAAGGCGTTGATCTGGGCAGCATGTTCAGTGTGGACGAGGCAGCACTTAAGAGCGCGTTCTCGTTTGATGCGTCTGCGCTCTCGGGTGCGGCCAGCGGTATGGACCTTTCTGGCATCGATCTGTCGGGGCTGGACATTGACCTTTCGAGCGTTGGCAAGGACATCGACTTCAGCGACATCATGGCAAAAGCACCGGCCCCAGATTTCTCGGGCATCTTTGACGGTCTGGAACTCACGCCCGAGCAAATGCAGCAGGTGGGAACACTAGCCAACCAGCTGTTTGAGGGCTTTTTGCAGTCTGATCAGTTTAAGGCGCTGTCGCCCGAAGATCTTAAGGACGCGTCAAAGCTCTCTGCCGCATTCTCGACGTATCTTGAGAATGATGAAACAGCTCAGCAAATCCTGGCCCAGCTCAAAGCGCTCGGCGGCGATGCCCTGGCCGAGCGTCTGCAGCAGGTGATGAGCGACTATGTGCAAAAGCAGCTGGCTCCGTATCTGCAGCAGGCTATGGATCAGGTGATGAAGGCAATCAGCGAGCAGATAGCGTCGACGGTATCATCCCAGCTCAAGGCGGGCGCGGCAGGGCTTATGGACCAGATGGCGACGCAGATATCTTCGAGTTTTGCTAACCTGGCGAGCGCCATGCGCGTGGATGCGAGTGCCTTTGCTCATGCCATTCACTTCAACATGGACGCCGAGGACCTGAGCTCGCTCATGATGAGCTATGCCAAGGCGTCGAAGCTCACCTACGACAACAATCTGACCACGTTGGGCTATGCGGACGAGGCAGACCCCATCTCGGTCAAGATTTTCCCGCGCGACTTTGAGGCCAAGGAGCGCGTACTCGATCACATCGATGCGTACAACAAGCAGGTCAAAGCCTCTGGCCACGATGAACAGGCAATCTCATACACCGACTACATGGGCATCATCATGGGCTCGGTGACCGACATCGTGAACACCATCAGCTTGGTGCTCATCGCATTCGTGAGTATCAGCCTGGTGGTGAGCTCCATCATGATCGGCATCATCACCTACATCAGCGTGCTGGAACGCAAAAAGGAGATTGGCATCCTGCGTGCGATCGGCGCGTCGAAGCGTAACGTGGCCAACGTATTCAATGCCGAGACCTTTATCGAGGGCCTCATTGCCGGCGTCTTTGCTGTTGTCGTCGTGGTGGCCGTGAGCTTTCCGGTTAATGCCTGGGCGCTTACTGCCAAACAGGTACCCAATCTGATGAGCCTGCCCGTGCAGGATGCGCTGGTGCTCATTGCAATTTCGGTACTGCTGACGGTCGTTGCCGGCCTGCTGCCCGCCCGCAGCGCGTCCAGGAAGGATCCCGTGGAGGCCCTGCGCTCTGAATAATGTGACAAGGGACGGTCCCTTTGTCACATTGAGCGGCTTGTGAATTCGAGGTCTAATACTTTTCCGAGAAGTGAACGAGTCAAAATGGACCCCCGAAGCGTCGACACTTTTGAGATGCAATTTCCTGCGGTTTTGATTGTTGAATCCTGCGGTTTTGGCGTCAGAAAATGTCGATGCTTCGGGTGTCCAAATACAGCCGTTCACTTCTCGGAAAATTATTAGACCTCGAGATATAGACGATGTTTGCGAGCGGCAATTAGAGCGTAAGCCTTTAGTTCTTCTTTGCAGAGAGCATGAGCCTAATTTCCGGGTGGGTGTATTCGTCGAACTCTTCCTTGGGCTCGGTGTCAAAGGTGTAGTACGACTTGATAGATTCGTCCTCCGTCTTGATGCTGATTTCTTCATATAGGGATCCGGCTAAAAATGCCTGTTTAAATTCATCCGACAGGCTGCATGGCGTGAGGAGGTCCGGTGTGGCAACGGAAATGTCCAACCCGTTGAGCGGGGCGCAGAGCGTCGCGATATCCTGCTCGGCGCGGGCGAGGTTGTCTGCAGGGCTTGCCTCGGGGTCGATCTGACTGGTGTAATCGACGTCCGTGAGCATGCCGTCTGCATCAAAAGAAAGGTAGACATAGACTGCTTGAGCGCCGAGGTCATTATCGCGCAGATAGCCGATAATGCGGTAGCCGTAGTCGTGATACGACTCGTACGGGTCGTCTGCGGCGACGCGTTCGCACACGGGCTCCAAGGCATCCTGCGCGATGGCGAGCTGCTCGGCGGCTGCAGCCTTTCTTACCTGAAGCTCGTTATTTCCCTGGACAAACTGAGGGATGTAGACGCCAAGCAGCGCAATGGCGGGCAACACCGCGAGAGCTATGATCTGCTTCTTGACGCTTGGAATCGTCACACCGTATGCGTTTGCCATGGCCTCGGCATTGCTCGAGGTCTCGGCCAGCACGTCTGCCGCCGTGGTGACTGCCCCCACGGCGCTGGCGACCTCGGCGGCACCGCCCAGATTGCGCGCGAGATCGTTGTCGCTGTTCTTGAGCAGGCGGCCGGCAGCTTGCGTGGCAAGTACGCCGGCGACCTCCGCGGAGCGGTCTTTGTTGGTTTGGGCTACCGCAAGCTTGCTCTGCAGCTCCTTCCACTGTTTGCCCTGCATTCCAAAGCGCGGCGCAAGAGCGCAATAGCAAAAGATGGCGAGTTCGATTACGGTGAGTGCGATGGCGGTATATATGCCCGCGGGTTGGAATTCCTTTTGGTGGAACGCGATATCGTTGATCATTTGGAGCGGCAACATCAACAGGCATGCTGCGAACGACATGACGAGTGCGGTCGCTGCGATCTTGGGGTATGTGCAGTACCGCTGGATGCGTTTCTTTTCTTGTTCGGTGAGCTGCTGCATGGGGGCCTCGACTCTCATCGTTTTTGGGCGATGCGCACACGCTCTTGAGTATAGATGAGTGGAGGGTGTCTGTTGTTCAGACATAGCGGTCAACAGCATGCTGTTGGTGCTCGCTTGATCGTGGGCGCCATTCACCTTCGTTG
>USKV01000031.1 GCA_900555355.1 uncultured Collinsella sp. | reverse complement strand
CAACCATGAACTGGCTGCGCAACAACATGGGCATCATCTCGAGTGTGAGCGAGTCCGCGCAACTCGCCGCTTCGATCAACGACAACGAGGGCTGCTACTTCGTCCCCGCCTTCGCTGGCCTGGGCGCTCCCTGGTGGGACCCGCGTGCCCGCGGTATCGTGTGCGGCCTGACCGGCGCCTCGAGTCGCGCGACCATTGTGCGTGCGGCCTGCGAGTCCATGGCCTACCAGAGTTATGACGTGCTGCGCGCCATGGAGCAGGACGTGGGACTTTCGATTGAGCGCCTGTCCGTCGATGGCGGTGCCTCGCGCAACGAGTTCATCATGCAATTTCAGGCCGATCTGCTGGATATCCCCGTGCTGCAGTGCGAGACGGTGGAGACCACGGCGATTGGCGCCGCGTACTTGGCGGGCCTTGCCGTCGGCTATTGGGAGGACCTGGAGGAGCTGGAGCAAAACGCTCAGATCGTTAAGACCTTCCTTCCCCATATGTCCGCCGAGCGTCGCGAGCAAAACCTTGCGGGCTGGCGTGATGCAGTCAAGCGCTCGCTCAGTACCGCACAGTAGGGCTGCGATGGGCTGCTCGATACAACAAACCGCTAAACTTATGCACGGCGCGCGGCAACAACATCGCCATGCGCCTTGTCAGCAAGGCCATCTTCCGGCCGCAACGAAAGGGGCAATCAACCCATGACCGTCACCTACGATACGTCCCGTGTGACCCTTGTCGATCACCCGCTCGTCCAGCACAAGCTGTCGATCCTGCGCGACAAGAGCACCGGCACCAACCAGTTCCGCCAGCTCGTGCGCGAGCTCGCACTTTTTGACGGCTACGAGGCCATGCGCGACCTGCCCATGGAAGACGTCGAAGTCGAGACCCCCATCACCACCGCAACGTTTAAGCAGCTCGCCGGCAAAAAGCTCGCCATCGTTCCCATTCTGCGTGCAGGCCTTGGCATGGTCGATGGCATCCTCGACTTGGTACCCTCCGCTCGCGTGGGCCACATCGGTATGGAGCGCGACGAGGTTACCCACGAGCCGCATGAGTATTACTGCAAGATGCCCAAGGATATCGATCAGCGCATCTGCCTGGTTGTCGACCCCATGCTCGCCACGGGCGGTTCGGCCGAGATGGCCATCAGCTACCTGCGCGAGCGCGGTGTCAAGGATATCCGCATGCTGTGTATCGTCGCCGCGCCCGAGGGCCTCAAGTCACTGACCGAAAAGGACCCCGACGTACATATTTATACGTGCGCCATCGACGACCATCTCAACGAGGCCGCCTACATCGTTCCCGGCCTGGGCGACGCCGGAGACCGCATCTACGGCACGCTCTAGTCGTTGGGCCTTGTCGGCTACGGTCACAAATACGAAGAAATGGTGCGCGCGGGCGAGCAAAAGTCGTCCACGCGCACTTCTGTTAACGGACGTTTTGCCCTGAGGGGTTCGAAAAAACGTATTACCGTACCTGCGGCATAAAGAAGGCCTTAAGAAAACGTACAGGTGCGTATTAACCGTTTGTTTTACGGTTGTACTTTAGCGATTGGCTCGTACAATAGTCACCAATGTTTGGCGGGAACTGTCCTGTGAGGCGATAAAAAAGGAAAGTGAGGACGCCAGTGTTTCAGATAGCCGATCTGCTCGCTATCGTTGCAGGCGCCATCGCGGGCGCAATTGCCTTCCTTCCCTTTGTCTTTACGCTCAAGCCGGTTCTTGACGATAAGCAGAATGCGGACATGCTCAAGGGTATGGTGAGTCTGGCGGTCTCGGCAATCGCTCTGCTCGTCTTTACCTTGGTTGTGTTTGTGTTGTTCGGAGAGGCATTTCGCATGTTCCTCCTGGGCGAGGCGATCGGCTTCGTGGCCTTTATGGCCGCCTGCGCGGTTCGCGTCGCCAAGGCGCTACGAGATCCTCATGAGGTCGAAAGGTAAGTCGTGGAAATTTTTGAAAAGCTGCCTGATGAGATTAATCATCTGGTCAGCGAGTTCAGCTCCACCCCTGTCGTGGGCGATCTGAGCTGCGGCATCACGCAGTACTCGTTTTGGCTGATCGTCTCCACGATCGTGCTCCTGATCGTCCTGGCCGTGTTCAAGAAGAAGCAGACCCTGGTCCCCAAGGGCTTCTTCGTCAACGGTTTCGAGTACATCATCGAGTACGTCGAGAACGATATCGGCAAGGGCGTCGTGGGTGAGAACTGGAAGAAGCACTTCCCGTTCCTGTGCTCGCTTTTCCTGTTCATCCTGATCAATAACATGATCGGCCTGATCCCGGGAATGAAGCCCGGCACCGGTGCAATCGGCTCCACCGCCGCGCTCGCCATCTTCGCCTTCGTGTACTTCATCTACTACGGATGCAAGGCTCACGGCGTGATCGGCTACATCAAGAGCCTCGCTCCGCAGGGCGTGAGCTTCCCGATGAACGTGCTCGTGTGGGTCGTCGAGCTTTTCTCGACCTTCCTGCGCCTCATCACGCTCGCCGTCCGTCTGTTCTGCAACATGTTCGCAGGACACGTGGTCATGGGCTCGTTCGCCATCATGGCGAGCATGTTCATGCAGCCGCTGCTTCAGCAGGTTTCCGCGGCCCACGCCGTCGGCGCCCTGCCTTCGCTGGCCTGGCTTGCCATCCTCATCCTGATCTATGCGATCGAGCTTGTGGTCGGCGCCATCCAGGCTTACGTCTTCACGGTCCTTACCGCCGTGTATGTCTCCGAGGCAGAGGAGGTCGCGGAGGAGGAGTAATCTTCCGTTCGCGCCTTAAAGGTAAGGCAATTCGTTAAACCGCCGGTGCCCGTACCCATGGAGCCCGGCAGTTATAAAAAGGTTATCCTGCGTGAAATAAGACACGCACGACAAAGGAGGAATCGTGGGAGTTATCGGTTACGGTCTCGGTGTTATCGGCGCTGGTCTTGCTATCGGCCTGTCTGCTCTGGGTGCTACGGGTGCTATGGCCCGTCAGCCTGAGGTCCAGGGCCGCGTGTTCACCGTCTTCATCATGGGCTCCGCCTTCGGCGAGGCTCTGGCTCTGATCGGCTTCGTTGTCGCGCTGATCGTTAAATAGCACGGAGCGTCAAGTATGAATCTTTCATCCCAGAAGAGCGCGATCGCACTCTCCGCGTCCGCGGCCGCGCTGCTCATGCCGGTTTCCGCGTTCGCCGAGGACGGCGCTGCCGGTGCGGACATCCTCATCCCTAAGATGGCGGAGTTCATCCCGGCGCTTATCGCCTTCCTGATCATCTGGATCGTGCTGGCAAAGGTCGCCCTGCCGGGCATCATGAAAACCATGGAGGAGCGCGGCAAGAAGATCGAGGAGAGCCTCGACGAGGCCGAGAAGACCAAGCAGGAGGCTATCGCCAAGCGCGCTGAGTCCGACTCGATCGTCACCGACGCCCGTCGTCAGGCTGCCGACATCGTTCTCGAGGCCCGTAAGGACGCCGAGTCCGAGCGTGCCCGTATCATCGAGGCTGCTCACAAGGAGGCCGAGGAGATCATCGCCAAGGCCCATACGACCGTCGAGGACGAGCGCAAGTCCATCTACGCCGGTGCCGCGAGCTCCATCGCCGACCTGTCCGTTGCCGTCGCCACCAAGATCGTGGGCGAGGCACTCGAGGACGAGTCCGAGCAGAAGAAGCTCATCGAGCGCTACATCCAGGAAGCAGGTAGCCTGAATGCCGACTAGCCGCTATCAGGACAAGGTACTCGAGACCTACGCGCGCTCCCTTTTGGAAGCCGCCAAGGCTGAGAACCATGTGTTCGAGGACCTCGAGATGATCGAGCGCTTGGCTTCTGCCAGCCCCGAGATCATCGCCGTGCTCGACACCATGTCCAAGCGCGACCAGCTCGACCTTCTTCCCAAGGTGGCAGCTGCCTTTAAGTATGTTGCCGAGGAAGACGAGGATGTAGTGGGCGTGACCGTCACCACGGCGATCCCGCTCGACGACGAGCTGCGTCAAACCATCACTAAGAAAT
The DNA here is from genome assembly GCA_900555355.1 of uncultured Collinsella sp. Taxonomy (GTDB): domain Bacteria; phylum Actinomycetota; class Coriobacteriia; order Coriobacteriales; family Coriobacteriaceae; genus Collinsella. The sequence continues at coordinate 7,344 of USKV01000031.1, read as the reverse complement.
GCGAGCAGGACTTCGGCCGCAAGGTATTCCTTATCGAGCAGGTCGACCCGTCTATCGTGGGCGGCCTGGTGCTCGAGGCCCGCGGCGAGCGTCGTGACATTTCCGTCAAGACGCAGCTGCGCATCGCGCAGGAGACCCTCGCAAACTCTGCTAATTCGTACGGAGGTGAAGCCTAATGTCCGAAACCCTCAATGCCCAGGATATCGCCAAGAAACTGCAGGAGCAGCTCACGAGCCTCTCCGCGACGGTCGATACGCATGAGGTTTCAACGGTCGACGAGGTAGGCGACGGCATCGCGCGCGTCTCCGGCCTCAAGAGCGCCATGGCAGGCGAGCTTCTGGAGTTCAAGAGCTCCGATACCGGTGAGACCGTCTTCGGCCTTGCCCAGAACCTTGACCGTGACGAGGTCGGCGCCGTTCTGTTCGGTGCCGTCGACTCCATCAAGGAAGGCGACGAGTGCCGCACCACTGGCCGCATTATGGATATCCCCGTGAGCCGCGCCATGCTCGGCCGCGTCGTCAATCCGCTCGGCCAGCCTATCGACGGCCTGGGTGACATCGTCGCCACGCATCGTCGCCCCATCGAGTTCAAGGCCCCCGGTGTCATCGACCGTACCCCGGTGTGCGAGCCGGTTCAGACCGGCCTGCTGGCTATCGACTCTATGGTGCCCATCGGCCGTGGTCAGCGTGAGCTCATCATCGGCGACCGTAAGACCGGTAAGACCGCCATCGCCATCGATGCTATCCTCAATCAGCGCGGCAAGGGCATGGTCTGCATCTATGTCGCCATCGGCCAGAAGGCCTCCACGGTTGCCAACATCCGCGAGACCCTCGCTCAGCACGGTGCGCTCGACTACACCATCATCGTTTCGGCCACCGCTGCCGATTCCGCCCCTATGCAGTACATCGCGCCTATGGCCGGTGCCGCTATCGGCGAGTTCTTCATGTACAACGGCGAGGACGGCAAGCCCGCCAGCGAGACCAACCCCGGTGGCCACGTGCTCGTCATCTACGATGACCTGTCCAAGCAGGCTGTGGCCTACCGTCAGATGTCGCTGACGCTGCATCGTCCGCCCGGACGCGAGGCCTATCCTGGCGACATCTTCTACCTGCACTCTCGTCTGCTCGAGCGTGCCGTCAAGATGTCCAAGAAGAACGGTTACGGCTCCATGACGGCTCTTCCGATCATCGAGACCCAGGACGGCGACGTCTCGGCCTACATTCCGACCAACGTCATTTCCATTACCGATGGTCAGATCTACCTGCAGTCCGAGCTCTTCTTCCAGGGTCAGCGCCCGGCAGTTGACGTCGGTATCTCCGTGTCCCGCGTCGGTGGCGATGCACAGACCAAGGCTATGAAGCAGGTCGCCGGCAACCTCCGTCTGGACCTCGCTTCCTATCAGGAGCTCGCTGGCTTTACCCAGTTTGGCTCCGACCTCGACGAGGCTACTCAGAAGCAGCTGACCCATGGTGCCCGCATGACCGAGCTCCTGAAGCAGCCGCGTTACAAGCCGTTTGAGGTTGGCGAGCAGATCGTTACGCTGTTCGCTGGCAACGAGGGCTTCCTGGATGACCTGGAGATCGCCGACGTGCTGCCTTTCCGTGCCGAGCTCATCGAGTACATGGACAATGGCTTTGGCTCGCTGCTCGACAAGGTTCGCGCCAAGAAGATTGACGACGACACCAAGGCCGAGCTCTTGCGTGTCATCGGTGACTTCAAGCAGCAGTTCATGGCCAAGCACCATGCCGACACGACTGGATCAGAGGAGAACTAAGCCCTATGGCCAACCTTCGCGACATTAAGAAGCGAATCTCCTCGGTTACCACGACCAAGCAGATCACGCGCACGATGGAGATGGTCTCTACGGCCAAGATCCGTCGTGCCCTCGATCGCTCCAAGCAGGCCGAGCCCTATAAGGAGGCGCTGACCGACGTCATGTTGACGGTCGCCGGCGACGCCTCCTGTTCGGGCACTGATCCCATGCTGCAGAAGCATGAGAGCGTCAAGCATGGCCTGATTGTCGTTATTGCCTCGGACCGCGGCCTTGCCGGCGGTTTCAATACGACGGTGGAGCGCACGGCCGAAAAGCTCGCCGCTTCTTGGGCGAACGACGGCATCGAGTGCGAGATCATCGCGTGCGGGCGTAAGCCGGCCACGTATTTCCGTGACCGCGCAAACGTCATCATGCACTTCGAGGGCAACTCCTCTGAGCCCGATTTCAATCAGGCCCGCATGATCTCCTCTCATATCTGCGATGCGTATCGTGCCGGTGAGCTTGACCGTGTCGAGCTTGTCTACCACCACGCCAAGAACCGCGTGGATCAGGAGCTTCGCGTCGAGCATTTGTTGCCGCTCGACCCCGAGATGATCGCTATGGCCCACGGTCCGCGTAAGAACGAGACCGACGCCCCTAAGCGCATCTCGTCCACGTTCGAGTTCGTGCCCTCTCCCGAGCATGTTCTCGGCAAGCTTGTGCCGTCTTATATCCTGACGGTCATCTACCAGGCCCTGATCGATTCGGCGGCTGCCGAGCAGGGTGCACGCCGCAAGGCCATGCACTCCGCGACGGAAAACGCCACCGCGATCATCTCGACCCTTACCCGCACGTATAGTCGCGTGCGCCAGGCTTCGATCACGACCGAGATCAACGAGATCGTCGGCGGAGCCTCAGCATTGGAGGAACAGTAATGGCTAATAACACCGTAAAGCTTGCGGTCGAGGAAGCCACCAAGAAGACGACTGCCGGTGATGGCCGCATCGTGCGTATCATCGGCCCTGTCGTCGACGTCAAGTTTGACGGTGCGGTGCCCCCGATCTACAACGCGCTCACGGTCGAGGCCGAGACCCCGATCGGTCACCTGAGCACGATCCTCGAGGTTGAGAGCCAGCTTCCGGGCGGCGTCGTCCGCACGGTCGCCATGTCCTCGACCGACGGCCTGCAGCGTGGTCTCACCGCCACCGATACCGGTGAGCCCATGAAGATGCCCGTTGGTCCCAAGACGCTCGGCCGCATTTGGAACGTCATGGGCAAGCCCGTCGACGGCAAGCCCATGCCCGAGGTGGAGGAGTTCTATCCCATCCACCACGCAGCGCCCCGCTTCGACGAGCTCACCACCAAGACCGAGATTTTCGAAACCGGCATCAAGGCCGTTGACCTGCTTGAGCCCTACATCCGTGGCGGCAAGACGGGTCTGTTCGGCGGCGCCGGCGTCGGCAAGACCGTTCTGATTCAGGAGCTCATCAACAACCTCGCCCAGGAGCACGGCGGCACCTCGGTGTTCACCGGCGTCGGCGAGCGTACCCGCGAGGGCACCGACCTGTTCCTCGAGATGAGCGAGTCTGGCGTTATCGACAAGACCTGCTTGGTCTATGGTCAGATGAACGAGCCGCCCGGAGCGCGTCTGCGCATCGGTCTGGCTGGCCTTACCACCGCTGAGTACTTCCGCGATCGCGGCCAGGACGTTCTGCTGTTCATCGACAACATCTTCCGCTTCTCTCAGGCAGGTTCCGAGGTTTCCGCACTGCTGGGCCGTATGCCCTCTGCCGTCGGCTACCAGCCCACGCTGGCCACCGAGATGGGCGCCCTGCAGGAGCGTATTACCTCGACCAAGACGGGTTCCATTACCTCCGTCCAGGCTGTCTACGTTCCTGCAGACGACCTGACCGACCCGGCGCCTGCCACGACGTTTACGCACCTCGACGCCACCACGGTTCTTTCGCGTAGCATTTCGTCGCTCGGCCTGTTCCCGGCTATCGACCCGCTCGCATCTTCCTCCGACGCTCTCGATCCCTCGATTGTCGGCGAGGAGCACTACCGTGTCGCCGTCAAGGTCCAGGAGCTCCTGCAGGAGTACTCCGACCTTCAGGACATCATCGCCATTCTGGGTATGGACGAGCTGTCCGAGGAGCAGCGCCTTACGGTCAACCGTGCCCGTAAGATTCAGCAGTTCCTCTCGCAGTCCTTCCACGTCGCCGAGAAGTTCACCGGCAACCCCGGTGTCTACGTCCGCGTCGAGGATACCGTCCGCTCCTTTGCCGAGATTGTCGACGGCAAGGCCGATGACCTGCCCGAGCAGGCATTCCGCTATGCTTCCACGATTGAGGACGTGCGCGAGCGCGCCCGCAAGATGGGGGAGAAGTAGGTTATGCGTATCCGCATCGTGTGCCCCGTGAGCTGCGCCTATGAGGGCGACGCTGCGTTTGTGTCGATTCCGTCCACGGATGGCGAGTTTGGCGTTCTGCCTGCTCACTCCAGCGAAATCTGCACGATCGACCGCGGTTACGTTCGCGTTTCCGATAAGGCCATGGGCACTGTCGACCACACGTTTGCCGTGGCCGGCGGCTATGCCCAGGTTGCGGACGATGTCGTGACCGTCCTCGCCGAGCGCGCTTGCGATTTGGCGACCGTCGACGCCGACAAGGTTAAAGCTGATATTCAAGGTTTTGAAGAGAAGCTGGGTAATTTGTCGGAGGATGATGCACGCCGCGCCTACCTCTATAATGAAATCGCATGGTGTAAGCTCAAGCTTGCCCAATAGTCAAACGCTTTAGCGTTCGACCATTTGCGAACACATCATGCCCGGGATGGCTCAGCCACCCCGGGCATGCTTTTTGAAAGGGTAGACCTTGGATATTATCCGCGTTGAGGGTGGCCACGCCATCGGAGGCTCCGTGCCCGTCTCGGGTGCCAAGAACTCCGCGCTCAAACTTATGGCGGCAACGCTTCTGGCGCCGGGCAAGACGACGCTGCAGAACGTGCCCGATATTTCCGATGTCCACGTGATGGGCAAGGTGCTCAAAGGCATGGGCGCTACGATCGATGTTCTCGACGAACACACGCTCGAGATTGATACCTCTCAGGTCGATTCATGGGAGGCCCCCTACGAGCTCGTTGCCAAGATGCGCGCTTCCACTGCCGTGATGGGACCCCTGCTGGGCCGTTTCCATCGCGCCAAGATCGCCATGCCCGGCGGCTGCAACCTGGGCGCTCGCAAGATCGATATGCATATCTTGGGTCTTGAGGCCTTGGGCGTCGAATTCGACACCGCCCACGGCTATATCAACGCCAATGCGCCTCAGGGCCTGCGCGGCACCACCGTCACGCTCGAGTTCGCCAGCGTCGGTGCGACCGAGAACCTCATCATGGCCTCTGTGCGCGCACAGGGCACCACGGTTATCGATAATGCCGCCCGCGAGCCCGAGATCGTCGATCTCGCTAACATGCTCAACGAGATGGGCGCAAAGATTGTCGGCGCCGGTACGCCTGTCGTGACCATCGAGGGCGTGGAGGAGCTGCATCCCGTTACCCATCGCGTGGTGGGTGACCGCATCGAGGCCGGTACCTTTATCGTTGCCGGTGCGTTGATGGCCGACGATCGCGGTGTCGACGTCACGGGTTTTTGCCCCATTCACTTGGGCATGGTGCTCAAGAAGATGGAGCTCATGGGTATCGACTGCGAGCGCGTCGAGGATGGCGTCCATGTGAACCGTGCCGAGCGTATCAAGCCGGTCGATATCCAGACGCTCCCGTTCCCCGGTTTCCCCACGGACATGCAGGCGCAGATCATGGTGCTCTCCGCCCTGGCCGACGGCAGCTCCGTTATCACCGAGAACATCTTCGAGAATCGCTTTATGTTCGCATCCGAGCTGGTGCGAATGGGCGCCGATATTCGCATCGAGAGCCATCACGCTATGATTCACGGCGTCAAGGGCTTTTCCGGCGCTCAGGTAACCTCACCGGATCTTCGTGGTGGCGCGGCACTCGTCGTTGCCGGCCTAATTGCCGACGGCACGACCGAGGTCTCGGCCATCCATCACATTAAGCGCGGCTACGAGCAGTTTGTTGAAAAGCTGCAGGCGCTTGGCGCTCATGTCGAACACGCCACTGTTCCCGATCCCGTCATCTACTAATGCAGGTTGCCTATGTTTAAGAAAAAGCCCATTACGGAATCTCGAAGACCTTCGACCGGCGCTCAGGCAAAAATCTATAGCCGCGATAACGTTGCCCGCTATTCCGAGCGCGCTCGTCAGCGCCGTCGCGGTCATACGGTTCGCCGCGTCGCGCTCATTGCTGTGCTCGGTGTGCTGTTGAGCGCTACGACTGCCGCCGGCCTGTGGTTTGCCACCATTATGGGCAAGCTCGGCGATTCCAACGTCATTACCGACAACCTGCGCCAGATCCTGGTTGATACCGACGAGGCAAAGGACCCGTTCTACGTGCTACTCCTTGGCACTGACGGTCGCCCGGGCGAGGATACATACCGCGCCGACTCGATTATCCTGGCGCGTATCGACCCCACGCAAAAGCAGGCGACGCTCATCTCCATTCCGCGTGATACCAAGGTCGTCTACAACGGTTCGACCATGAAGATCAACGCCTGCCATACCGTTGGCGGCGCCGAGGCCATGGTCGAGGCGGTCAACGAGCTGTGCGGTGTTCAGATTTCCCACTATGCCGAGGTCAGCTTCGACGGTATGCAGGCGCTGATTGATTCGGTTGGCGGTATCGACATTAACGCAACCGATGATGTTGACGACCCCGAGCACCTGGATATTAAGATTACCGCTGGCCAGCAGCATATGGACGGTGCCACCGCCCTTACCTATGCCCGCTGCCGCTACACCTATGCCGACGGCGATTACACGCGCATGCGCCACCAGCGTCAGGTGCTTGGCGCCCTTGCCAACCAGATTCTCAATAACTTCGATGCCACGAAGATCTTTGGCCTGGTTAATTCGCTGTCCGATATGCTCGTAACCGATATGAGCGTTCAGGATATCGTGGCTACGGTCAACGCCATGCGCGGTATGGATGTCGACGGTATCTACTCGGCCAACCTGCCCTCGTACGCCGACGACAGCACCATGATCGACGGTGTGAGCTACGTCTTTGTCTACGAGGACGAGCTCAAGGAAATGATGGAGCGCGTCGATGCCGGCAAGGATCCCAAGGGTCCCAACACCATGGGTCTTTCCGACGGTTCCAGCTCTACGATCGGCGACCTGAACAACAACACGTCTGACGACTACGCAAACGGTACCGCAACCTCATCGGTCAGCTCTGACGATTCCGATGACTCAAGCGATTCAAGCGATTCGGACTACTACGAAGAGCCCACCGGCGACGGCAACGGCTACGAAGCCAATTATTAGGGTTACTCGGTTTTACCAAACCGCGTAACCGCTTGACGCTGCAAACTCGCCAGAGCGGCAATCTGCCTTTCAACTTCGGCGGCATGACCAGAAGGTCAATGCCGCCTTGTTTCAAGGCACCTTGCTCGCTCTGGCGGGCTTTCGCTCATATGACCCAATCCGCTGTCAAGAGCCACAATGGCCCCGCCGACC